>JAEUUR010000171.1 GCA_016787465.1 Saprospiraceae bacterium
TGGAGATAGCGATGTACGGCCATTACGGTTTTGCACTGTTACTGCTTCCTACTGCCGCCGCCGATTACCTGGAATACGAACGGTTTTTGCTGATCGACGTTCTGGCGCCCTACATTGAAAGCGGAAAGGTGAAAGTGTTTAGTATCAACAGTATCAACTCGGAGGCCTGGTTAAATAACCGGATGCACCCTCGCCACAAAGCGATTCGCCACCAGCAATTCAATGCATACGTTGAAAATGAAGTAGTTCCCTTTATCAAAACCTACTCCGGCGATACCACACCCATCATCACCAGCGGCGCATCACTTGGCGCTTTGCATGCGGCCAATATGTTTTTCCGCCGACCTGATTTATTCGCGGGAACCATCGCTATGTCGGGCGTTTACGACCTGACCTCCTACACCAAAGGCTATTACGACGAAGATGTGTATTTCAACTCACCGTGCCATTACCTTCCAAATCTGAACGACGAAAACCTGCTCAACCAGATTCGTAAAAGCAACCATATCCATGTGATGTCGGGCTCTGGTGACTATGAAGACCCGGATGCTTCCCGCAGACTGGCCGGTATCCTGGCATCGAAAGGCATTGGCTGTGATTTGGATATCTGGGGCGGCGATATGCGCCACGACTGGCCAACATGGCGTGCCATGCTGCCATATGTGGTAGATCAGAAATTTTAAAAATGAAGGCTTTTTCCTACGTTATTTGCTTCACGTTGATTTCAAACATGGCATCGGCCGGACAATTGGATACCCTGGAAATATTCAGCCCATCCATGCAAAAAACCATCCGTTGCCTGGTAATTACGCCAGATAATTACAGTTTTTCAGGCAAACCTTACCCGGTGGTTTATCTGCTGCACGGTTGGAGTGGCAATTATGCGGGCTGGCTTTCCGACGCGCCACAACTGCGCCGACAGGTGGAACAATATAATTTTATCATCGTTTGCCCCGACGGCGGTTACGATAGCTGGTATCTCGATAGCCCGGTCGACTCTACAGTGCGGTATGATACGCATATTGCAAAAGAGGTAGTTGGCGCCGTCGATTTTTATTACCACACCATTCCTTCTCCCAAAGGCCGGGCAATTTCCGGGTTGAGTATGGGAGGGCATGGGGCCGTTTCTTTGGCCATCAAACACCCCGATGTTTTTGGCGCAGCGGGCAGTATGGCCGGCGGCCTGGATCTCAGACCTTTCAAAAAAAACGATTGGGATTTGCAAGGTGTATTGGGCGACCCCGGCGCGTATTGGAATTTTTGGGAAGAAAACTCGGTAGTAAACCTGCTCCCCAAGCTTGGGAAAGCAAAAATGCCACTGATCATTGATTGCGGGTTGGATGATTTTTTCCTCGAAGCAAACCGTTTGGCCCATCAAGTGTTATTGTCCATGGATTATCCGCATGAATACACGGAACGCCCCGGCGAACATAACGGCGCTTACTGGGGCAATGCGGTGGATTTTCAGTTGCTGTTTTTCGATAAATTTTTTAACCAGTAATCCCGTTGGCAAATTGATTCAGATTGGTCTTGTTTGCCATCGATCCGGAATCCTTTTAACATGAAATATTTCAAAAATATCCTTGAAACGATCGGTAACACTCCCCTGGTGCAATTAAACCGGGTGGCTGCTGATATTCCGTCATTGGTATTAGCCAAGGTGGAAACCTTTAACCCCGGCCATTCCATCAAAGACCGCATGGCCGTCAAAATGATTGACGACGCTGAAAAACGCGGTGATCTCAAACCCGGGGGAACCATTATTGAATGTACTTCCGGAAATACGGGTATGGGCCTGGCACTGGTAGGTTGTGTTCGTGGATACCGCTGTATTTTTACAACCACCGACAAACAAAGCAAAGAAAAGGTGGATATGCTCAAAGCGCTCGGTGCGGAGGTGATCGTATGCCCGACGAACGTTGAGCCGGAAGACCCACGTTCTTATTACTCGGTTGCCCGCAGGTTGAGCACGGAAATTCCAAATTCATTCTGGTGCAACCAATACGATAATTTGTCGAACCGTCAGGCGCACTACGAAAGTACAGGGCCGGAAATTTGGGACCAAACCGATGGCAAAGTGACCCACTTGGTAGTGGGGGTCGGTACCGGCGGCACGGTCAGTGGAACCGCCAAATACCTCAAGGAACGCAATCCGAATTTGAAAGTTTGGGGCGCAGATACCTATGGCTCGGTGTTCAAAAAATACCACGAAACCGGTGTTTTTGATCCAAAAGAAATTTATCCCTACATCACGGAAGGCATCGGTGAAGATATTTTGCCGGCTAATGTCGATTTCAGCCTGATCGATTTGTTTGAAAAAGTAAGCGACAAAGAAGCTGCCCTGTGGGCGCGCAGGATCGCGCGCGAGGAAGGAATTCTACTCGGATACTCCGCAGGAAGCGCCATGGGCGCCCTTCATCAGTTGCGCAACAAACTCACCAAAGACGATGTGGTGGTACTCATCTTCCACGACCACGGCAGCCGGTATGTCGGTAAAATTTACAACGACGATTGGATGCGCGAACGCGGGTTCCTCGATGATGAATTGAAAGTAAGCGACCTCATCGCGCGCAAAAAAGATCGCAGGTTTATCGGCGTACAGGAAAACGAAAGCGTCAGAAATGCTTTCAACCTGATGAAATCCAACGACATCAGCCAAATGCCTGTATTGAAGGCAGATAAAATCGTCGGTTCAATCACAGAAACACAGGTTTTGCACTTTTTACTTGAAAATCCATTGCATAATTCTGAAAAGGAAGTCAGGCTGGTCATGGGAGATGCATTTCCGACGGTACAGGAAGACTTGCCGATCAGTCAATTAAGCAAGTACATTTCAAAAGAAATACCTGCCGTCATTATGCTCGACCGATCTGGCGGAACCCATATCGTTACGCAGTACGACCTTATCCAGGCAATCTAAACTCGGATCAACCAATCATGAAACTTATCAACGGCTTTTCAAAGCTTAGCAAGCTTGAAAAAATCAATTGGTTGGCTGCCTGTTTCACACAATCACCCGAAGCATTCATACAGCAGGTTACTTCCTGGCAGCATGAAGACGATTCCGTACAAAAGGTGATTGACGGATTTACGGAAAATGCAATTGCCAATTTTGCGTTGCCGTACAGCATTGCCCCGAATTTCATGATCAACGGGAAGTTATACGCCGTTCCAATGGTTATTGAGGAAAGCAGTGTAGTGGCAGCGGCAAGCAGTGCGGCGAAGTTCTGGCAGGAAAGAGGCGGCTTCCACGCCAAAGTATTGGGTACAGTTAAACTTGGGCAAGTGCATTTTCTTTGGCAGGGTAATTCGGCTCGACTTAGGGAATTATTTCCGGCAATAAAAAACTACCTGCTTCATTCAGCGGATGATCTGACGGAAAACATGCGCAAACGCGGCGGTGGAATTACAGACATCGAGTTGGTTGATTTTGAAACTGTCGAACCGAACTATTTCCAGTTGAGGGTGTCTTTTGAAACCTGCGACAGCATGGGCGCCAATTTTGTGAACTCTGTGTTGGAACGGTTTGCCGATCGTCTGGAATTGTTTTTTACCAGTTCAGAATTGCTCAAAGATGCGGAGCGCGACGTCGAAGTGATTATGTCGATCCTTTCGAACTACACCCCGGATTGCATCGTGCGCGCATGGGCAGAATGTCCCATTGCTTCATTCAGTGAGTTGGCGCGCAGCCAGGGCATGGATGCCCAGAGCCTGGCCGACCGCTTTGCTATGGCGGTTCGAATTGCACAAATTGATCCTTACCGGGCAACCACACATAACAAAGGCATTTACAATGGCATTGATGCTGTGGTGCTGGCTACCGGCAACGATTTCAGGGCCATTGAAGCTTGCGGGCATACCTATGCTTCGCGCGATGGCCAATACCGGAGTTTGAGCAGTTGTACCCTGCAAGATGGAAATCTGCGCTTCCAACTGGATATTCCATTGGCAATGGGTACAGTAGGCGGACTTACGGCCTTGCATCCGCTCGCGAAATATTCATTGGAAATTCTTGGAAACCCGTCGGCAGAAGAACTGATGTGTATTACGGCATGTGTAGGGTTGGCACAAAATTTTGCAGCAGTTCGTTCATTGATTACCACGGGAATCCAACAAGGACACATGAAAATGCACCTGACAAATATCCTCAACCACTTGCAGGCTACAGAGGCGCAGGCGGTTGCTGCCCAGCAATATTTTCAAAATCAAACAGTGAGTTTCAGTGCGGTGAGGGCCTTTCTGGATCTACATCAATAGGTTTTGATGCCGGTCACGTAGTACATGTCCATCGAACCTTTGTTTTTTGCCGCGATTTTACCGCGGTGTTGCCATTCAAATTCGTATTTGGCCAGCCAATATGCGTCTTCACTTACATTGACACGACCTGTTTCGCAAGCCTCTTCCATGCGGGCTGCCGTGTTAACCGTATCTCCCCAGATATCGTACGCGAACTTTTTGGCGCCAACTACGCCGGCTACCACCGGGCCGATGTGAATGCCAACGCGGGCTTCAAAATAAGGCAATCCCTGTCCCATACGTTCTGCTTTCAACGCGAGTAAAAAGTCCTGAATTTCAAGGGCTGCTTTGATGATATGTGCCGGGTTTGCATTCATGTCGGACAGGCCCGATGCGCAGATGTACGCATCGCCGACGGTTTTGATTTTTTCAATTTTGTATTGACTGATAATCCGGTCGAAATTGGAAAAACAAAGATCCAGCTCTTCCACCAATTGTTCCGGACTGAGTTTTTCGGCTACATTGGTAAATCCTTTAAAGTCGATGAACATGACGGTTGCCTGGTCGTATTTTCTGGCGGCAACTTTATTCCTTGCCTTGAGTTCATCTGCAATGGCCGGCGGCAGGATGTTGAGCAGCAGGGAATCGCTGCGTTTTTGAGCTTCCTGAATCTGAGCGTTTTTTAGCGTCAATTCATTGGCCATTCGTTTTTTTGCGCGGAAACGGAAATAAAACAGAATCGCCAATAGAAATACGAAACCGACCAACAACAACAATACATTGCGCA
>JAEUUR010000176.1 GCA_016787465.1 Saprospiraceae bacterium
AAACCAGCGTGCTGAACAAGGCTCAAAACCTCGGTTTTTATGAACTGATCGACCGGGCCGAGCTGATGAATGAAGAAACGGAGATCTACCTGGGCGTTACCGCCGCCGAACTGCAACAGGCTGCCCAACAACTTTTCAAACCTGAAAACTCCGGTACGCTGGTTTATTTGCCGGTTTAGTGCAGCTTTTTTCCCGTTTAGTTGATCTGTACAATTTACGGAGGAGTGTATTCGTTCTTTTTCTCGGCTTCGCCTCGAAATGACAGGCTACGCCTCGAAAAGATAGGCTACGCCTTGAAAGCCCAGTGACCGCCTCCGGGACTGGTTTTCTCCCTTCGGTCGAAAAGACAGGCGTTTTGCTTTGGCTTGTTTATCGGACTTCTCGCTAACGCTCGAAGTAATTTCGAGCGTTAGCGAGAAATCTGTTGAAACCTCCACCAACAGAACGCCCTGTCTTTTCGACCGAAGGGAGAAAACCAGCCGGGCCGTTTGAACCTCAGGGCCTGTTTTTTCGACCTTGCCCTGTCATTTCAAGGCGAAGCCTGTCATTTCGAGACGAAGTCGAGAAAGTCTTTTCGACCGTGCTCTGTCATTTCGAGGCGAAGCCTATCTTTTCGACCTTGCTCTGTCATTTCGAGACGAAGTCGAGAAAGTCATTTCAAGGCGAAGCCTGTCCTTTCGAGGCGAAGCCGAGAAAAAATCCTTTCAACCTTGACTGTCTTTTCGACCGCAGGGAGAAAAACTGCTTCTCATGATCCGATTCAAATCCATCATCCGTTTTTCCGCCGTTATTTTCCTTTCCATCCCATTCGTTGCTTTTTCGCAGGAACAGCTTGGCATGCGCCTCGAACGCTTTTCCGGAATTTACGGCGCTTCGACCAACCCCGCAAATACCGCTTTCAATCCCAATGCCTGGGAGGTATCCCTGTTTTCCGCCGATGTGTTTTTGGAAAACAACTACGCTTTTCTCAGAAACACCAGCATTCAGCATGCTTTAAAAAACAGCGATCAGATTGTAATCGCCGAAGGCGACAGCCGTGAAACGCCCGCCGATCCGAACGCGATTTTGCTCGATTTTTCCGCTGGACACCACCGCATGCATGCCGTAGCGCAAAGCAGGCTGACCGGCCCCGGTTTTAGTTTCCGATTGGGAGAAGACCAGGTGCTGGGCTTCACCACGGCCTTGCGCTCCGAAGTATCGTCGTACCGGATCCCGGAAATACTGGCCTATCGCACCATTTCCGATCTCCCGCGCGATCAGGTGGTGAATATTCCTTCCACGGGAATGGCCGGTATGGTGTGGGGCGAAATCGGGCTGCATTACAGTCGCCTCGATACGGATGGCGACAGGCACGTGGCATGGGGTGTTTCACCGAAATACTTGCTTGGTTATGAAGGTTTTTATACCCGCGCACAATCCAGTTTTGATTATGCGCAGCGGCAGGGTGATACGGTCGCTTTCGGCAGTGCCAACTGGGATTACGCCCTGACGCTGGGCAATGTGTCCAACCAGGATAACATCCGCTTGCGCAGGCAGGGCGGCGGCCTGGGCCTCGACGCCGGTATTTCCTGGGCTGCTCCGGCCGATGAAGGCGGTTATGCCTGGCGTATTGGCGCTTCGGTGCTCGATTTGGGATTCGTCCGTTTCAACCGGAACGCGGAAAAACACCACCTGGCATTCGATACCTTGCTTACGGTGAGTGGCGCTGATTTTCCGCCGCGCGATCAGGCCAGCGATATGCTTTCGGATGTCAGCCAGGCGTTTTTAAACGACCCGACGGCGTCGCTTCAAAGCCGTTCCTTTACGATTGGAATGCCCACGGCGCTATCCCTGCAGGCTGATGTGCAACTTCAAAAAGGCATTTACGTGGGCGCTTTACTCACCCAACGTGTTCCTTTGTTTAAATACAGCGTCAAACGGCCGAGCACCCTGGCCATCGTGCCGCGATTGGAACGGCGCTGGTGGTCGGTTTCATTACCGGTGGTGCTGAACGATTGGCAATCGCTGCGCGTAGGCGCGGCTGCCCGCCTGGGGTGGTTGTACATAGGTTCGGATAATTTGGGCAGCTTTTTTGAACGGAAAAGGCTTTCCGGCGCCGATTTTTACGTCGGTTTGAAAATTAATGCGTTTCAAATGAATCTGAACATGGGCGACGGCCTGACGAAGGAAAGCCGCCACAAAAGAGGCAAACAAAAATTGAACAAGATTAAGTGTTATAAATTTTAAGTTTCTGCGCTATTGGGGCTTACCTTTGCGGCCCTTATACTTCACGCTGTTTGGTGTTGAAAATAACCACCGTTTTTAACAGCGTTCAGTATGACAGTTGGTAAATAAACCACTGTTCGTTGACTATAATTCTATTGTTCATGGACACAATAGGCATACTTGGCGCAGGAGCGATGGGCAGGGGAATTGCTCAGGTAGCTGCCAGCGCCGGCCACAACGTCGTTATTTGCGACAATTTGACGATTGCCCTTTCCAAGGCAAGTAAAAACATACAGGCAACCCTCAAAAGCCTGGTGGAGAAGGATAAACTCTCGGATGCGCAGGCGTACGAATTGTTCAGCCAGATCAAGTTCACTGATCATATGAGCGAGTTTCGAAACTGCTCCATTGTGATTGAAGCCATTGTGGAGGATATCGAACCGAAGCAAATCGCTTTTAAAAGTATGGAGGCGATCGTCGACCCGGCTACCATCCTGGCCAGCAATACTTCATCGCTTTCCATCTCAGCCATGGGCGCGCAGCTCAAACACCCTGAACGGATTGTTGGTATCCACTTTTTCAACCCGGCGCCGTTGATGCGGCTGGTAGAAATTATCCCTGGCCTGCAAACGGAACAATCGGTGATCGAAAAAGCCAAAGCCTTGGTAGATTCCTGGGGAAAAACCACGGTTATTGCCAAAGACACGCCCGGATTTATCGTCAACAGGGTGGCGAGGCCTTATTACGGCGAAGCTTTGCGGATTTACGATGAAGGACTGGCCGACGAAGCAACCATTGATTGGGCCATGCGCGATTTGTGCGGGTTCCGCATGGGGCCGTTTGAACTGATGGATTTTATCGGTCACGACATCAACTATGCGGTGACAGAGGTGGTTTTTACAAACTTCTTTTACGACCCGCGATACCGCCCTTCGCTCACTCAAAAACGACTGGTGGATGCGCATTATTTCGGCAGGAAAACGGGCCGCGGTTTTTACGATTACCGCCCTGGCGCAGTGATGCCTGAGCCTACGCGCGACGAAGCTTTGGGGCGGGAAATCAGCTTGCGCATTCTGGTCATGCTGATTAATGAAGCCTCCGATGCATTTTACCTCAAAATTGCTTCTCGCGACGACATAGACCTGGCCATGACGCATGGCGTCAATTATCCCAAAGGGCTGCTGGCCTGGGCGGATGAAATTGGCATACAAACCATTGTCGATAAATTAGATTCCCTGTACGTGGAATACCTGGAGGATCGGTATCGTTGCAGTCCGCTGTTGCGTAAAATGGCGAGGAATGGTAAAAAATTCTATGATCGCGTGTAGATCGCGGATTATTGGGATTAAAGGATTTCACGGAGGATTTCGCGGAAGGTTTGGGAGATTTTGGGGATTATGAGATTGATTTCCTGCTTTTCGAGCATATTTGGAGCACTTTTATCTCGTATATCAAAAACCAAAGCTATGATCAAAATCATTGATTGGGCGCCTGAACATCAGGCGGCCTGGAAACAATTAAACATCGCCTGGATATCCAAAGACTACGACGTCGAACAAATTGACCTGGATACCTTGGATTATCCGGAGAAATATTTCATCCATGATGGCGGGGCGGTATTGCTGGCGGAAAAAGACGGGGAAATCGTGGGCACAGTAGCTTTGCAGCCATTCGGCGATGGCGTTTATGAATTAGCCAAAATGACGGTTGCTGAACAAGCTCGCGGACTTAAAATCGGGGAATTGTTGGGAATTGCGGCCCTGGAACGGGCCAAAAAATCGGGCGCGAAAAAGGTGTTCCTCCTCTCGAACACCAAAGCCTACCAGGCGATCAATTTATACTTCAAATTAGGGTTTCGTTGCACAGCACTCGATAGCACGGAGTTCAAACGCGCCAATATCCAAATGGAAATTGTGTTTTAGGATTTGGCGCGTTTGGCTTTGATGGTGGAAACTTGTGATTTCGGTAATTGTGATTGTGGTATTTTTCGGAGGCCTGAAGGCCTCCTTACAGGACGGGCTGAAGCCCGTGCTACCTATCTTACTACCCTACCTACACTTCCACGGCTTTCGCCAGGTGTTCTTTAACCCATTCTGTGGTGACGGATTTTGGTCTTTCCAAAGGAAGTCCCAGGGCGCGGCTCCAGCAAAGGGCGGCTAAAACGCCTAATGCGCGGCTTACACCGAAAATTACCGTGTAATAATTGTATTCTTTCAAACCGTAGTGTACCAGTACGGCGCCGCTGTGTGCATCGACGTTTGGCCAGGGGTTTTTCACTTTTCCAAGACTGGTCAGGATGGGTGGAACAACATCGAAAATTTTCCAGACGATCTTTACCAGGTCGCTGTCTTGCACATTGTCTTCGCAGAATTGTTTTTGGGCCATGTAGCGGGGGTCGGGCTTACGCAATACGGCGTGGCCATATCCGGGTACTACGCGACCTCCAGCCAGGGTGCTTTTAACGTATTCTCCGATTTGTTCGCGGGTGGGTTTGGAGGTGCCGAGGGTATCCACCATTTTTTGAATCCAGCGGATCACTTCCTGATTCGCCAGGCCGTGCAATGGGCCGGCCAGGGCATTCATGGCTGCGCTGAAGGAGAGGTAAGGATCGCTCAAGGTGGAACCTACCAGATGGGTGGTATGCGCGGAAGCGTTTCCTCCTTCATGATCGGCATGAATGGTGAGGAAGAGGCGCATATATTCTTTAAAACCTTCGTCGTGGAAGCCGAGCATGTGTGCGAAATTGGCGCCCCAGTCGAGGGAGATATCCGGCAACACGTGTTCGTTGTTGTGATAAACGCGGCGGAAAATATAAGCTGCAACGCGCGGCAGGCGTGCGGCAAGGTTCATGGTATCTTCGTAGGTAGCATCCCAGTATTCCGATTTGTGCATACCGGTGTTGTACCGCTGTGCAAACACCGAGGTGTTTTGCATGGCCATGATGCCTACGGAAAGTTGAGTCATGGGGTGTGCATCGACAGGAAGCGCATCGATGGCTTTAAAAACATGTTCCGGTACATTGGCACGGCGCACCCAGTTATCGGTCAGCCATTTCACTTGCTCATAAGTTGGTATTTCCCCTACCATCATCAACCAGAAAAGGCCTTCGGGCAGCGGTTCCTTGCCATTTGGTGCATGGGGCAACTTTTCTCTGATTTCAGGAATGGAGTAGCCTCTGAAACGAATTCCTTCCTCGGCGTCGAGCAAGGATGGTTCCCAGATCATACAAATGATGTCGCGCATGCCGCCATAAGCCTGGTCGAGCGTCACGTCGTCAATTTTTGAGTTGCCGTGTTCTTTGAGTAACTCCTTAACCTCTTTCGCCAGGTTTTGCGATTTTTCGTAAAATAACTGTTTTAACTGATCCATGAACCGAATAATGTACGTTTGGGCAATAACGCTCGCAAAGGTAAACCAGTAAAACCTTCATTTTGTTGATTTGAATGACAGATTTCATTCATTTTTATCATTATCCGACAAATTTTTTTTCCCTACTTGGTTTATTGGTTTTGTTTCCGGCATTTCGGGGGATTTAACCCCGGTTTTCTGAAAAGAAACATCATGGTATTACAAGGAGTTACAAGCGTAGCAGGAGTTTCATGAGTATTTTAAATGATTCTATACCTCTTGTAATTCCTTGTTAAAATACGGACGAAAAAAAATCCCGAACCTTGGTTGTTTACCAAAATTCGGGATGGGGAGTTCGGTGAGTGCTTAGCCGTTTTCACCGAATGGGGAGCGATCCTTTTTAATTTTTGCCGCCGCCGTTGGTTGGTTTTGGCGCGTTCGGATCAACCGGTTCTTCTTTACCATAGGCATCTTTCATTTCCTGGATGGTTTTCAACTTTTCCGGGTCGGTTTCCAGGCCCATGTATTTTTCTACGGCATCGTTAAACGGAGCTTCTTCTTTTTTCACAAAGCTGCAATAAGCCAGGTAATAGTAGGCTGTGAGCAGGTCTTTTTTGTTTTTCACTTTATCAGCAGAAGCAATTTCGGCGTACTTTTCATAATAACCGCGGGCTTTTCCGTACTCATTGGCCAGAGTTGGGTCGGCGGCGATTGCTTCCGGCGATGGGTCTTGGGTGGAAGCAGCCTTACCACTCCACAACCAGCCGATGGTAGCTGTCGGACGCATCTCGGTAATTTTAATAAAAGTGGCCAAAGCCTTTTCGAAACGGAGCGAATCGGATTTGCAGTAGTACTGCGAAAGGCCCAGTTTGTAGAGGTAAGTGGCGTAGTTGGCATCTGTTGCAGGCAGAGAGTCGAGGTACATTTTGTACGATTCGGCAGATCCGCACTGATCTTTGCGTGCGTATTGGAGGTCGGCGATATCTTTGTACAGTGGCCAGTGGCTACCGGTGGTATCCATGGTGATGGTGGTGCGGAAATCCTGAATAGCGCGTGCGGTGTCGCCTTTCATTTTGATCAGCAGGTTACCGTGGTATTCGTAGTCGGATGGAAGTATTTTGTCCGGCGAAACGATTTTAAAATATTCGTCGAGGATTTCCAAACCGCGTTGGTAGTTACCGTTTTCGTAATCGCAATAAGCAAGCAGTCGGCGCAGGTAGTTTTTGGTGCCGTCTTTAGCCAGGATTTTGGCAACCAGTTCTGCGCAACCCACACAGTCTTTGGTGATGTACAGGCAGTTTGCCAATTGCATTTCGTCTTCGATCAACACCTCGGTTGCATTTTTCACCAGGTCTTTATAAGCTTTGGTAGCTTCTTCCCATTTACGGGCGAAGTAGAGGTATTCAGCTTTACCGCGGAGGGCAGGGCTGAAAGATGGTTGAACAGCAATGGCTTTATCGAAATACATCAGTGGTTTTTCCGGCACTTTAGCGGCTTTGTATACTTTGGCCAACATCAGCTTGGGCAGTGGATTTTTTTGCTCCACATTTTCAGCATACTCATAATTTTGGGCAGCCAGGCCGCCGTTTGGCATTTCTTTGTAGCAATATGCCAGCGACATCAGGGTGGCAAAATCTTTTCCGTTTACATCAACGGCTTCTTTCAAAAGCTCTTCCGCACGGGTCAGGTTTGGCTTTTTACTTCCCGGCGCCAGGTAAAAGAAATAGGATTCGCCGCGCTGACGAAGTACCGTCATGTCCTTTTTGCCTCTGGTGAAGGCTCTTTTCAGGTTATCGTCGGCCGTTTTGATATCATCTTTGAGCAAGGCTACACGCGCCAGTGCGACAAAAGCCAAGGGTCCGTCCGATTTTGCATCGAATGCAGCTTGAAATAGTTGAGCAGCTTTGGTTTTATCTCCTTTAGCCAGGTAAGCATTTCCCAAGGTAAGAATAGCATCCTGGTCGGTCGGATCAGCTTTGGTTAAGGCTTCATAAATTTTGATTGCTTTGTCCCACTCCTCCAATTGCATAGCCGTCATACCGTCGGACTTAGTTTGAGCGGTAGCAAACTGCACGTAAAACACCCCGAGCAGGATAAAGGCTTTTTTCAAAAAAGTTGTCATTGTTCGGAAAAAGTTAGTGTGTAAAAATCGTCTTCGATTTAAGAAGCCGCAAATTTCTATTATTATGACGTTTGATTTTAGAAAATTAAACAGTAAAAAAAGCTAAAAAGCCATTATTAATACAAGTTTAACTGAATTTACTCAAATTTATGACAAAAGAATGTCTGAATGCCCCCTTTTGATGGGTGGATACTGGATTTTAGATACTGGATGCTGGATGCTGGAAATTAGAAATTGGAAATTAGAAATTAGAAATTAATTATTGGTGCTGACTGGTTATTATTAGGAATTTCCAATTTCCAATTTCTAATTTCCAATTTCCAATTTCCAATTTCCAATTTCCAATTTCCAATTTCCAATTTCCTCAATTTCCAGCATCCAATTCCCTGCACCCTGTTTTTATCACATACTTAATCCTCCACCATGTCAAACACTTCATATAAAATCGCCTACGTCATCGCTTTTTGCCTGACTTTTCCGTTGATCATCTCTTGTCAAAAATCGGCAAAAAACGATGCGCTCTACATGTATGAAGACCCCAGTGGCGCTTCCTGCGGTTATAAAAACGCAAAAGGCCAGGTGGTGATCCCTGCCGGTAAATACGCCGCCTGTTTCACCGATACACTGTACCATTACGCTTTTGTATTCGAATCGGAAGTCGGCATGATCGCCATCGACAAACGAGGCGCTCGCTTGTACGAAGTGTTTATTTACGACAATGGCCCCGACCCGGCATCCGAAGGATTGTTTCGTTTTATGCATGGCGGAAAAATCGGCTACGCCGATGCGCAAACCGGTAAAATCATCATTGGCCCGCTTTACGACGGCGCTTTTCCATTTGAAAACGGCATGGCAAAAGTTGGGATCAATTGCACCACCACTTATGAAAATGAACACGCCACCTGGACCGGCGGTTTATGGAAATACATCGATCGGGACGGCCGTACTGTAACACCGCTTGCCGATGAAAACAACAAAAATTAACCGTGATCAGAATCGACCACATCGGAATCGCCGTGCGCAACATGGAAGCCGGCAACGAACTGTTTGCCAAACTCCTGGGCGAAGCGCATTACAAAATTGAAACCGTCGAAAGCGAAAAGGTGCATACGTCCTTTTTTCGCATCGGTGAAAGCAAAATCGAGCTGCTGGAGGCCGGCGACCCGGAAAGCCCCATTGCAAAATTTATAGAAAAACGCGGGGAAGGTATCCACCACATCGCTTTTGCCGTCGACGATATTCGCGCAGAAATCGAACGCCTGGAAGCTGAGGGTTTCGTACCGCTTAACCGAGAGCCAAAACGAGGCGCCGACAATATGCTGGTGGCTTTTTTACACCCAAAATCGAGCAATGGCGTGCTGGTGGAACTCTGCCAGCCCGCATCACCGCAAGAGCTGTAAATATCCTTTTTGAGTGCCATTCCCGCCGCCTAAATTGACCACATAAAAATAGGTGCCGTCGGGTAGGTCTTTGCCGTTCCAGGTTCCATCCCAGGCATCCTGGTTGGTATAACCGATGCTTTCGAATACCTGATTGCCCCAGCGATTGAACACTCGCACCTCATTGCCTGGATATTGCTCAATGCCCAGGATGTGCCAAGTATCGTTTTTGCCATCACCGTTGGGCGATATGCCATTAAAAACGAATACTTTTTCACATACGATGGTAATTCGAATGGTGGCAATGGATTGTTGTCCCTGTAAATCAGTGATCCGGTAAACGATGGAATCCACGCCGCAATTCCCCAATCCGGGGCTGTAGGTGAACACGCCACTCAGCGAGTTATAACTGAAACTGCCCAATGCCGGAGCGGAAATAAATTCAACATTTTCCAACTGAAACCGGTTTCCTGCAATGCCATTCACGATGTCATTGCTCAGGAAATGGATATCCAGGTCTGTATCTTTTAAAGTATAAGC
>JAEUUR010000186.1 GCA_016787465.1 Saprospiraceae bacterium
ATCCACTTAACATCAAAATATAGTGTATTAGAAATATCCAAGAAATTTGAATCCAGGCAATATGTACCGTAGTAATTGTCGTAAACAGTTGCGAATTTGGTGCGTTCGCAATTCAGTTTTTCAATTTTTTCATTCCTAGCACAGTTCGCACTAATTAGAAGAAAAACTATAAATGTTAGTCGGAAAGCACTCATTCATTAATTTTTACTAGAAGCCACCTCGGTGGATAACGATTGCCCAGGGCGTTGCCCAGGTGATCTTTGATCGTGATCACGTAATAAAACGCAGAAGCGCTGGTGAACGTACATCAACAATCGAAAAATGAATGACCTGTCCCAGTTTTCCAACAAAAAAGGCAGACCAGCTTTACACCGATCTGCCTAACCCAAAAACCAAATGAAAACAATCTTTTTGCCAATGGCAACCTGAGTTGCCTTTGCCTGACAAAGTTATCATGACCTGCCGTTTTTCAGGCCGACAATTTTACTGAACAGGGAAAAACATGGGCTGAACGGGAATTTCATCATTTATTTAACAAACCCCATCACCGAAAGCGACACGAAATACGTGCGCCCCCAATGCACCGGAACCGATTGATCGCCGGTGTTGTGCCCCAGTTCCGTAGCTCCGGAACGAATTTGCCGCACTCCCAACAAATTTTTCACCCCCGCATTCAGGCGCAACCGCCGATCGAACAATTGCCCGCCGGCCGATACATTCAACAAATGCCAGGCCGCTGATTCGCCTTGCAACACTTCCTTATCGTCTTCAAAAAAATAAGGCGTGCGCCCGGTCAGTTTGTGCCATACATTCACCTGAAGCCGGTCTTTGATCAGCGACAAACACAGATCGTTCACCCAATCGGCCGACCAGTTGAACTGGCGAAGGGAATCACCGGAAAATTCATTGTAAAAACCCGTACACACCACCTCGCTGCGGAACTGAATCCAGTCGGAAATACCGGCCTGAATGCCCAGTCCGGCGCCCAAAGTTTGCCATTTTTCCAGGTTCACGTACCGGTATTGCACCGGCGCAAATTCGGCCAGCACGATTCGCTGCCTGACGTGGTTGTAAAAGCCCGACCACCGCACGCCGACGTTCACATCGCGGTTGGTTTGCAGCTTCCAGTTCAGTTCGGCGCGCAGGTTGTGCGATTTTTCAGGTTTCAAATCCGTATTGCCCACCAGGAAGTGGTTCACATCGATGAAATTGAAATACAATTCTTTCAAGCCCGGAGAGCGGAATCCGTTGGCATACGAAAAGCGTACCTGCCAGTCGCCGGCTGGCTGCCAAAGCATCCAAACCGTGGGGGTGAGCGCCGAGCCGTAACGCAAATTGTGGGTATATCGCGCACCGCCTTGCAGCGTGAATTGCCGGTTGGGCGCAAAACGAAGGCTGCCGAACAAACCCAGGTCGTTGCCCTGGGCAAAGCCGGGGCGGTTGGCCGTTGAATCTACAATTCGGTAGCCCTTGGCAAATTCCGTGTTGTTTTCCAGTCCAATCAAAAAATTCAGCGGGCGGTCAAACTTGCTGGCCAGGGTCGCGCGCACGAGCCACCCTTCTGCGGCCGAGGTGTCCTGCTGTCCTTCGCCTTCCGTGAGCGATTTGTTACCTGTTTCAAAATCATAACGGTAGGTGTTTTTGATTCGGTCGAAACGATTCAAACCAGCCGTAGCCTGCCAGTACCATTGTTTTCTCGCCCACCCTTCTGCCTGCAACGTGGCCTCTGAACGCAGGGTGTTGTAATAATCGTCGAAGGAATAAGGTTTGTACTGCGGCCTGCGCAAATCGCCCAGGTTATCCACCTGTTCTTCAAACAAACCTCCCGAGAGCCTCAAGTCGAGTTTTTTGGAGGGCGCATACCGCAACATCGCCCGGCCGGATTGTTGCCGCTTGGGGTTCCAAAGCTGGTCTCTGCCCAGCGCCGTATCTTCCGGTGGAGCAAACGTGGAATATAAGCCATTGACTTGCAAGTGAAAGTCGCCCAGGCGCGCACCCGCGCGACCCGTGTATTGTTGAAATCCGCTGGATTCCATCTGTCCGTTGGCTTCCGCCTCGAACCGATGCGGCTGACTTTTTCGGGTAATCAGGTTGATCACGCCCGCTGAAGCTTCCGAGCCGTACAACAACGATTGGGCCCCTTCAATGATTTCCACCTGTTGCACGGCATTCAACGGCAACTGACCGGCGTCGATGCTGCCGTTCAAACGCCCGACAACCGGTACGCCATCGACGAGTATTTTTAAATTTTCTCCCTTCAATCCATTGATACTCAGAGCGCTGCCCAAAAGCGGATCCTGGCTGATGCGCATATTGGGTTCTGCTTGAAGCAGTTCACCCAGACTCGTAGCCGCACGCCGTTCGATGGCCTGGCGATTCAGCACCCGCACGGAATTAACCGACTGGCGCGCCTCGGTAGGCGTGAATTGGGCGGTTACCACCACCTGTGCCAAACGCCCGTCGGGCAGGGTGTCGGGTATGGTTTGGGTAAAACCCTCCATGGTCTGCAGGGCGGCCCACAGACAAAACAGCCATTTTTTCATATCGCTCGAGTTATTGTTTGATCAATTTACCCAGGGAAATCAGTTGCCCAGGCAATTGAAGTTGTAGCGCATACATGCCACTTTGATAAGCTGATACAGGCACACTCAACACCTGGAACCCTGCATTCAAGCGGACGTTGTGTTGTGCCACGGCGCGGCCATGCAAATCGGTCACCTGTAACACGCCCTCCTGAGCAAAACCGTTGGGCAGGTCGAGTGCGACATATGCTTCCTCGGTAGCCGGATTGGGGTAGGTCAAGGCCTGGATTCCGAGGCTTTCAGGACTGGAAACGCCGGAAACCGTACCCAGGTCGGTTTTTTCAAGTATGGCTTTTCCGGTGGTACTTCCTTCAAAATCAATGAAATACAGTTTCCAGACGCGGTTGGCGGCAGTTTTCAGGAAAAACACCTTGTCCAGATCAACGCTCCATTCCGTACCTGAAAAATATTTCCAGTCGTGACCGATCACATCGAGGTCTGTTTTCAGGCTATCGGTTACTTCAGCGAACGTAATGCCTGCCGGGTCAACGCCATCGGCTTCGGCGGCTTGTGCGCCACGGGCATGCAGAATGCCGGTCACATCGTAAGGAATGTAGGTGAGGGTGCCGGGGTCCCACAGTTGGGTAGTGTAACGTTCAAACACGATGTCAAAACCACTGGCTGGTTCCACATCGACGAAGGCGCCGGTTTCAAGGTTGAAATAAGCGAGTGTTTTGCCGCTGAAGTCGGCTTTATTGACCGTTTTTGTTTGCTCGCCTGTACCATTCAGGTTGGCGTATTTAAACGTGTACGTGGTACCGTTGAGCGATTCAATTTTGATTTTGCGGTATTGGGCATTGCGCAATTTTACCACATACACCTTGCTTCCAACTACCTGATTCGTGGCGAAGTTATAATTGCCCCATCCAAAATCGAAGGCATCACCAGGGTCGCGATTTTCATTGAATGCGCCATAATTCCAGCTTTTTTCGGAATTGTACAGGCGAAAATCGGTGATGCTGGCTGGATCAGGCGTGTCGGTGAAATCATCGGTTAGCGCATCGTAAAGTTCCACCTGAGGAAGTGGTTGGCCCATGCTGGAACCGGAACTTTCATTAACAAACACACCTGCATCCTGTTGACCGAATACGGTAAATGCAATATCCCAGGCGGTGTTGTCAACGATTTTTTCGGTTCCTGCGGCAAGATTCACATAGCTCTGCTTTTTATAACCAAGGCCGGTAGAGATTTCCTGGATAGTTTGGGCGCCAAGGAAATCAGTCAGGACAGTTAAGGCGAAGAAGAATAGTATTTTTCTCATCTTTGACTTCTTTATATGGAAGAAATGGGCTTTTTTGAATGATGCTGCAAAGGTTCGACGCTTTTTGTTCTAAACCCAGAAATAGCGGCGCGCTGGCAGTCAAAAAAGTGTCATATTTTAATTTGGCGTCGTACATTTCCGCCCTCGAAAACGCACAACATCGGTTCAGCATACCAATCACCTAAGCAAACATATGAAATTGAGCAAATCCCTCTGGTTCGCACTTCTGAGTGTAGCAGTTGTCGCAGGGTTACATTTATTACCGTCCATTGGCGTACCGATGGAGCCGCATGTGCTTACCGGAGCGCGTTGGTGGGCTGTCGGCGCTTTGTGTATTTACGGCTGGCAAAACCGATCTCTCAACACCTGGATCCTGCTGAGTATGGTGATCGGCTTTGAAATTGGGCTGGACATGGGTAAAGCGGCCAAGGATTTCGATGTGTTGAGTTCTATTTTCATTCGGATGATCAAGACGGTGGTGGGGCCGCTGTTGTTCTCAACCCTGGTTATTGCGATTGCCGGACAGGAAAACGCCAAACAAATGGGCCGGATCGCCGTTAAGGCATTTACCTACTTTTTACTTGCCACCTCCATTGCATTGGTTGTGGGGTTGGTGGCCATCAACTACACCAAAGCCGGCATGGGCATCACCCCGGAGCCAACTGATGTGCAAAAAGTGCCGGCGTCAGAGTTGCAAGCTAGTATTTTCGGTAAAAAAGGAGAGGTTCAGTTTGAACAAAATGAAAAGGTGTTATCGATCAAACCGGCTCCAACCAAATTGGACTGGAAGTACACCATCCTGCACACATTCCCTGAAAATGCGGCCAAAATGCTGTACGAAAACGCCATTTTACAGATTGTCGTTTTCAGCTTGTTATTCGGTTTGGGGTTGCGGCAGGTGCACGATCA
>JAEUUR010000190.1 GCA_016787465.1 Saprospiraceae bacterium
CAGCCATTGGCGTCGGTTACCGTGACGCTGTGTTTTCCGAGCGGCAACTTGGGCGCACTAAGGCCGGTTTGTTTGGTATCCCACAGAATATTGTACTTGGGCGTGCCGCCTTTCACTGAAAGTTCGGCTTTGCCATCGCTGCTGCGGTCGGTGGTAGCGCCGATGTTGCGGACGAGTTCCACGCTGAGTGCGCTTGGCGCTTTAACGCTGAGGGCAGCAGTTTTGGTGGTTCCTTTTGCATCGGTTACGGTTACTGCATAATCGCCTGCATCCAAACCGGAGAGGTTATCCGCAGAAAGTGCCGCGCTGCTCCAGTTGTATGTGTAGGGCGTTTTGCCGCCTGCGATTTTCAGGTTAAGCGTCGCTTTTTCACCGGCACATTTGATGGGTGTTTTTTCGGTCAGGGCAATAGTCAGGGTTAGAATATTCTCCGTCACTTCCAGGGTGCCGGTTGCCACACAACCGTTGGCGTCGGTAACCTTTACCGATTGCGGGCCGGGAGCGAGCCGGGTGGCAGTATTGGTGCTTTCGCCGCTTGTCCACGCATAAATATATGGCGCTGTGCCGCCGCTTGGATTTGCCAGCGCTTTGCCATCGGTGTTTCCGGCGCTTGCAGGGGCCTGCACATCAACTGCTACTGCCAGTGGGTCCGGTTGTTTGAGATTGAGGGAGGCTGTCGTGCTGGCGCCGAGTTGGTCGGTGACAGTAACCACGTACGTTCCGTTTACCAGATTGGCCGGTCTGCCGGCTTCAAGTGAAGGGTTGCTCCATTTATAGCTGTACGGCTTTTTGCCGCCGGCAACTTCCACGCCCAGGGTAATTTGATCGCCGGCGCATTTAGCTTTGGCGCTTTCCACGATATTGGCTGTGAGCGGTAGAATATTCTCAGAAATAGAAACCGTTGCGGTAGCGGAGCAATTGTTGGCATCGACGATGGTGACGGTGTGGGTGCCTGCAGCGCATTTCGTTGCTTCAGGGGCTGTTTCTCCGGTGCTCCATTTGTAGGCGTACGGCGCAGTACCGCCAGAGGCTTTTGCCAATGCTTTACCATCGGCGGCGCTTACGCTGGCAGGGCTTTGTGCTTGAGCAGAGGCTGTGAGCGCTTCCGGTTGACTATGATTGTAGGCAGCTGTGGCGGTAGTTCCCACGGCGTCGGAAACCGTAACGATGTAATTGCCATTTACCAGGTCGACTGGTTTTCCGGCCACGATTGTATTATTACTCCAGGTGTACGTAAACGGTTTTTTGCCTCCGGCTACATCTACGGTCAGGGTTGTCTTTTCGCCGGCGCATTTAGCTTTTACCGAAGCGGATATCGAGGCCGACAGCGGCAGAATATTTTCAGAAACAGAAATGCCGGCATTTGCTGTGCAACCGTTTGCATCGGTAACAGCTACAGTATGGTTGCCTGCAGGAAGCTTGACGGCTTCTGCGGAGGTTTCGCCGTTGCTCCATTTGTAGGCATACGGGGCTGTACCGCCGGAGGCCTTTGCCAGGGCTTTGCCATCGGCGGCGCCCACGCCTGCGGCTGAAGTTACCTGGGCCGTTGCACTGAACGGTTCAGGTTGCTTTACGGTGATTGCAGCGGTGGCGGTGTTCCCCGCAGCATCTGTAGCCGTTATCGTGTACTCCCCTGCGCCTACACTCGGTTTTAGTCCGGAAATTGCCTGCACGTTCCAGGTGTATTTGATGGCGCCTTTACCGCCTGACGACTGAATGTCGAGGGTGGTTTTTTCACCGGCGCACCTGATAGGGGCCGTTTCTTTGACGGTTAAGGTAACAGGTTGCAGCCCTTCCGGGATCATGACCGGCGCCGAGGCGGTACATCCGTTTTCGTCGGTGACGGTCACATAATGTAAACCCGGAGGCAACATGTTTGTGGCAGCAGTCACTTCGCCATTGTCCCACTTGAAAAACATAGCGCCTGTACCTCCTTCAACGACTGCCAAGGCTTTCCCATCTTCCTTTCCAGGGCTGGTACCTAATTGGAGGATGGTTGAAACCGACAGTTTTTTTGGTTCTTTAATAACAATGGTGGCAGTGGCGGTAGCTCCGCTGTTGTCGGTTGCTGTTACGGTATACGTGCCGGTGGTGACGCCATCCGCAATAGATTTGATTTCCGGCGACCATTTGTATTCTTTGTACGGCGTACGGCCTCCGACGGCTGCGACCGTCAGGCTGGTTTTTTCACCGTGGCATTTGATGGGGCGCGCTTCGCGCAGGATCACGGCAAATGCATCCACTTTGACGTCGATTTTAACGGAGGCTGTAGCGACACAGCCATTGGCATCAGTAGCCGTTACGCTGTGATTGCCTTCAGTCAGTTTGGTAGCGGTAAAGGTGGTTTCACCATTGTCCCATTTGAACGTGTACACGCCTGATCCGCCTTTGGCTTGAGCCAGCGCTTTACCGTCGGCGCCGCCGGCGCTGGAAACGCTTTGAGCCACAGCGTTGAGCGACAAGGGTTCGGGCTGAGCGAGTTTGATACTGGCGGTGGAGGTGGCCCCAGCGCCGTCGGTAACGGTCACAGTGTATGTTCCGGCTACGGCCGTGGCTTTGTCGTTGGTGAACGCCGGGTTACTCCATGCGTATTTGTAGGGCGTTTTGCCACCGCTTGATTTGGCTGTGATCAGACCAGCTTGTCCGGCGCATGGAATGGGGCTTTCTGAGGCGAGTTCCACGGTGAGCGGTTGGCCTGCTACGGTAATGGTTAAGGTGAGGGTCATGGTGCAGCCCTTGGGGTCTGAAACCGTTACCCGGTGTTCTCCGGCGGTGAGCTGGGTGGCTACCACGCGGTTTTCGCCGTTGTCCCAGGTGACTACGATACCGCTGGCATTGGTGGCAATATCCACTTCACCCGAGCCGTCGGCAGCCGTGGCGTTGCTTGCCGGTTTTTTCTGGCGCACTTTCAATTTAAGGCGCGAATCGGGTACCGGCACCTCCGCTGTACGGGAAACGCCTTTGCTGTCGGAAACAGTAACTGAGTACGTTCCCTGGCTGATATTTTTCGGGTTTTCACCGGTGAGGCCGCCCGTCCATGTATACGAGAATGGCGGCGTTCCGCCGGTTACTTTGGTGGCGATTACGGCGTCGCGGCCGTTGCCCTCGCAACTGATCGGCGCTTCCAGAAAAGCATTCAGCACCATGTTCGAAGCTTTGTCTACGGAAAACAAGCCCTTGTCTTCCGTTCCAACCCATACGGCGCCATCGTGATCAACGGCAATACAGGTGCCGTATTGACTGGTATAATATTCTGAACCACCGAATTCTTCGTAGGTATTGGCGAGCAAATCGAAGCGTGAAACATTACCTGATAATATCCACATTTTGCCGGTCGGATCGATGTCAAAATCATTGATATCGCCTTCCAGGTATTTTTCCTCCAGGGCCAGATCCGACCATTTTTCGCCGCCGGGAGCTTTGGAAATAGAGCCGTCGGCCAGCACATAGATTACGGTATTATATTCCCTGACACGTTGCACTTTGAACCCGCTGAGTGCGTTTTTCCAGCGGCCGGGAGTGCCGTACATAACGCCGTCTTCATTGCCTACCCAAAGGCGGCCGCTTGCGTCCTGAAAAATGGTGGTGATGTGCGGCGATTTCAATTTTGAATTCACCGGCAGGTATTGTTGCACCAGTTTGAATTCCGGTTGGGTGTTGAACTGAAACAGCCCGGCTTCATCGGTGCCCAGCCACAGGGTTTGCGATTTGCTGTCGTACCAGGCAGAGGTTACGGAGCAAGGGGTGTTTACTTGTTCCCTAAATTTGGCTTCCGACCATGCGAAATCAGCATTGCCCCCGCTGAATGCCAGCACATTTTTTTCGCCCGGGGCCACCGGCACCGGCGTGGCAAAATCATTGGCTTTTACTTGAAAAATACCTTTGCTGTTGGAAACATAACGGCGACCGGTTGCGTCGACGGTCATGTTTTTAATGGTCAGGCTACGGTCAACCGCGCTGTTACGCGTTACTTCCAACCCTGCTTTTTGGGCGAAGGTTTGAAAAGAACCAGACAGAAAAAGTAGAAAAACAATGGCTTGGTGAAGTCGTGAGAAACAAGTGGGCATGGTACAAACCGATAGTGATAAAAAGGCCGCAAAATTATAGGCAATTTCGGCGAAAACGGCAGTAAAACGAAAAAAAAGGCAAGAAATTTCGCTTTCGGGAAAATCTGTTTGCGGGTGGTTGAAATTCATGAGCTCCCAAGTACAGGTATCAGGTGGCTCCGAATGCAGTTCGCAGAATCCGCTGCGTAATCATACTAATCAATCTAATCCGTGTTTCTATCTTCGCCGCATGCTTCTACTTGGCTTTGATCTTGGTTCTTCTTCGGTAAAAGCGGCGCTCGTTGATGCAACAAGCGGTCGCACCCTGGGTTTGGTACAATACCCGGAGTTGGAAATGCCAATTGCCGCTCCGCAACCCGAATGGGCGGAACAACACCCGCACGAATGGTGGTCGGCGGCTTGCATGGCAGCCCGAAAATTACTTGCCACTACCGGCGCCGATCCTGCCCAGGTAGGCGGCATCGGAATCGGCTATCAAATGCACGGGCTTGTTTGCCTGGCTGCTGATGGCACAGTGTTGCGTCCATCGATTATTTGGTGCGACAGCCGGGCGGTGTCGATCGGGGAAAAAGCGTTTCAATCGCTCGGCGTTGATCATTGCCTTCACCATTACCTCAACTCCCCCGGCAATTTTACGGCCTCCAAGCTCCGCTGGGTACTCGAAAACGAGCCGGAAGTTTTTGAAAAAATTGACAAAATCATGCTCCCCGGCGATTACCTGGCTTATCGCCTGACGGGTGAAATGAACACCACCATCACCGGACTTTCCGAAGGCATGTTGTGGGATTTTCATACACACAGCCCTTCCCGCCTGTTGTTGGAATATTATGAAATTCCGGAACGGATGATCCCTCCGATCGTGCCTGTATTTGGTGTTCAGGGGCGCTTACACGCCGATGCTGCGCGCGAACTGGGATTGCCCGTTGGCATTCCAGTTGGTTACCGGGCCGGCGATCAGCCCAACAATGCCCTGTCACTCAATGTATTACGCCCCGGTGAAATTGCGGCCACCGGCGGCACCTCCGGCGTGGTGTATGCAGTAACTGACCAACCGAAATTCGACCCGGAAATGCGGGTGAACAGCTTCGCACACGTCAATTACACCAAAGAAAACCCGCTCACGGGCGTGTTGCTATGTATCAATGGGGCCGGTAGCGCTTATCGCTGGGTGCGACAGGCATTCGGTCATGAATCATTGCCCTACTCCCAATTGGAAACCCTGGCGGCAACAGTACCCATTGGTTCCGACAGCTTGATTGCCATGCCGTTTGGCAATGGCGCCGAACGCATGTTGGGCAACAGAAATCCAGGCGCTGCGTTTTCTGGTGTACAGTTCAACCGGCACGAGCCGCGGCATTTTTACCGCGCTGTATTGGAAGGAATTGCGTTTTCATTTGTGTATGGCATCGAAGTGATGCGGGAAATGGGCATTGCGATCAACATGCTCAAGGTGGGCAACGACAACTTGTTTCAATCGAACATTTTTGCCGGCGCCGTGTCCACCCTTGTAGGCGCTCCGATCGAAGTGTACGCTACTTCAGGAGCCGTGGGCGCTGCAAAAGCTGCCGGTGTTGCCGCAGGCGCTTATCCAAACGCAGAAGTTGCCTTGCAAGGCGGCGACAAAGTGACTCAAATCGAACCGGAAAAAAATTCGGAAGCCCATTTGAAGGCGTTTGAAAAATGGAAAGCCCGAATCTGATAATTAATTAAGATATTTGTTCACGTATTCCGATTCAGCAACAATTAATGAAAAAAGATCATCACAAACCCGCCTCTTATGAGGATGCCTGGAGCGAACTTCAGCAAATTGTTGCCGAATTACAAGCTGAAACGGTGTCGGTGGATGCGCTTGCCGAAAAAATTGAACGGGCAAACCAACTGGCTACTTTCTGCCGTGAAAAACTCCGACAAACCGAAAAACAACTTGAAGAATTGAATCATTCAGCGTAAGTTCATCTCAAACTTTACACCACCAGGCGACCTAAAGGCCTGCCTACGTGACGGGCTGAAGCCCGTGTTACCTGTTAAAACATCCAGCAAATGCCTCTAGTCGTCCACAACAAACTCCTGACCAAACGCAATTATTACAGCGAAGAATATCCTAAAACCATGATCTTCCTGCACCACACGGCGGGGGCGCACAATCCTATTTCTACCATTTGGGGTTGGGAAGGCGACACGCGCGGCCGGGTGGCTACTGCTTTCGTGATCGGAAACAAATCTTCGGATGGACTGAACCAATTATTCGACGGCAAAGTGTACCGCAGTTTCGATGAAACCAGGTGGGCATACCATCTCGGCATTCCGGATTCGGGCGGGCGTTTGGATAAAATTTCCATTGGTATCGAAATTTGCGCCTTTGGCTATCTGAGAAAAGCCGGTGGTAAATTTTATACCTACGTCAATACCGAATTCACCGATACCACAGCCATTAAAAAATTGGATAAGCCATTCCGTGGGTTTGATTATTACCATGCTTACTCCGACGCACAAGTGGAATCGCTCCGCCTGTTGTTAATTGACCTTGGCGCCCGTTTCAACATCAACCTGAAAAAAGGCCTTCAGGAGTGGATCAAAAAGGAAACGTTGAAAATGCCGCCCGGACTGAATACCACCCGCAAAAAACAGCAATGGCTGCGCGACAATGGCTTTGTCGGGCTCGACGGCAAATTGATCGTTGCAGACGGTATTTCTGGTGAAAACACCAAACATGCATTATCCACCGTAGGCCAAAGTGCATTTGAGTACAACACAGCTTGTTTCAATGGCGCTCCGGGCATCTGGACACACACCAATGTGCGCACGGATAAATCCGATTGCTTCCCCCATGACAAGCTGAAAAAAATGCTGCTTACGCTTTAAGTCCCGTGCGTTCTTCTTTCAGAATAATACAAAGCGCTGCCAGGAACACCAGGTTTTTGACAATGTACTGCCCGACGATGGTAAACCCGTAGGGTGCGTGTGAAAACGATACCTCGGGGAAAAAGAAGAGCGGCAAAAAGGTGAAAATCATGTGCACGATGGCAATTGAAGCACCCAGCCGGATAAAATAACCGCTGAGAAAAATTACACCGATAGCCACCTCCCAGACAGAAAGAAGCAACAGGTTTATATCGTCGGGAATAAACCCGAAGGTGATGATGCGAATCGTGTCTTTGGCGAGCGCTTCAGCCGGACTAAGGCCGGAAAAGAATTTCAGCATTCCAAACCAGAAATAGTTGATGCCGATGGCCCAGCGCAGCAGGCGGGTGGAGTTGTCAAAAACGTAGTTGCGTAAAGATTGTACCATTTCCATAAGAATCAGAAATCAAAAAGAAGCCCCAAATTGGTGCCAACCCACACTGCCAATGGGTGAGAAAGCGCATACAGCATGATGACATTTGTCACTAAGTCCTGTTCTGCTTGTCAAACGCCTTGATTATTGATCATATAAAACCCCATAAGCGGCAAGTGTTTCCGTTAGTTGGGGTGGCCTGATCGCCGGAATAGGTTGTTGAGCAAGGACAGATTTGATCAAGCTGGCCAGCCCTGCTTCGGTATCGGAGCAGGCGGCGATATCAGGCGCGAGCCCGACGGGTGTACTCACCAGGGCACAACCGCTCATTGCAGCTTCCGAGAACACGAAGCCCTGAGATTCATAATCGGAGGTATGCAACAAAACCTTGCTCCTTTTCATCAGGTTAAGCACTTCGGGGCGTGTTTTTTCTCCCAATAATTGAACGCACCCTGCCAGTCCCATCCGCTCGGCCCGTTCTTGAAGACGCATTTTTTCAGGGCCATCGCCAATCAAAACGGCCTTGATCGATGGCATTTCCTGTTTGAGCAGGGCAATAACACCCAGCCATTTTTCCCAGTTTTTTAGCGGAATGAGCGAACCTGCTCCGACCACGTCGATATTTCTGACCGGCTCGCCCGACTCATTTCCGGTTGCCACATCGATGCCCCAGGGGATGATATGGCCGGCTTCAAAGCCGGAATTTGCCTTCAGTGCGTTTTGGTGAAAGGTGGAAAGCACCACGAAATGATCCTTCCTGTTGGGGTTCAAAAAACGAAACCATTTTTTGTTTTCCGGCAGGGCATCCTGCCCCATCAGGGTGGTGATGTGCCGGGCGCCGCGCCGTGCCGCCACGCGCTGTCCGATGGCGCAGGGCCAGCTCAACCAAAAACTATGCAACACGGCATCCGGGTTGGCATCGAGCAAGGCATGGCAATGTCGCATAGCGCGCCAGCATACCAGCGGCTTCAGCCATCGTTTATTCCTGCCGCCGCAGGGGAAAACCGGGATTCCTTTCCAAGTGTATGGGTGCGTGTGAAACGGGTAATCCAGACTTACGATCAGCACCTTTCTTCCGCTTTGATGCAAGGCTTCGGCATACAATTGCAGCGTAGGCAGGCAATTGCGGTCGTGCTCGTCGGCCGTGAAACCGGGGGTGATGAGAAGGACGGGGCGCATGGGCTACTTCTTTTGCTAACGCGTCAAACGATCATTTCCTGTTCTGGTCAGGGTTCCTGCTTCGACCCCTGATTTTAAATCCCTGGTTGCGGTTGCAGTTGATATTTTTGGAAACACTTTGAGGTAGTCTTTCCTGGTGAATTCGGTTGAGGTTTTCTAAGATGGGCGGCATCCACAACGCCCAACAACCTGCCAATTTCGGTGGAAAGGTTGATAATTTCAGGCGTTCCTTCGTAGTATTTATGAATCATGATGCCATCATTTGATCGCATCAAATGATACAGAATTAATGAAAAGGGGCAAAAAATAAGATCATGATTAAATCATTTTAATTGACTATCCCCATTAGAAATTGGAAATTGGAAATTGGAAATTGGAAATTGGAAATTAGAAATTAGAAATTGGAAATTAGAAATTGGAAATTGGAAATTAGAAATTGGAAATTAGAAATTGGAAATTAGAAATTAGAAATTGGAAATTGGAAATTGGAAATTGGAA
>JAEUUR010000502.1 GCA_016787465.1 Saprospiraceae bacterium
ATTGACTTATACCACCGGCGTGGAATCGAATGATGTGCCCTTCAAAAACAGCTTCCCTTACGTGGCGTTGCCACACGCTGGCGACAGTGATTGCGGCGGCTCGTTGGCGAATGTTTCAGAAAGGCAAGTATTTGATGGGGGCATGATTGGAATCAATACAGACATCATTTCACCGGAAAGCAACATTTTGGCAACAAACTATCCAAATCCGTTTACCGATGCTACCACCATTCGTTACCGTGTTGAAAAAGAATCGATGGTACAAATAGCCGTATTTGATCACAGCGGACGATTGATCTCAACGCTTGTCAATGAAACCCTTGCCGCAGGTGATTATGAAACACGTTTTGAAAGCGCCGGGCTTCCAGCCGGCTTATACCTTGCGCGGATTGTTTCAGGTTCCGATGGGAAACCACAAGTATTAAAACTGCTCAAACGATAATTTAAAAACACTGCACAAACTATTGATTTTCAATATTATATATCAAAGATTACCAATTTAAAGCCTGAGCATTCGAGCATTTTCTCGCCGCGAAGCGCCACCTGGTGCTTCGCGGTTTTTTTCATCACCTTGGCTCGAAATTTGTAGCAAAAACCAATATTGCCGGTTCATATTCCATTCAAAAAAACATCCATGAATATTTTCCGGTAAAATTCATTACGGCACAACTTTTTGTTGTACCCTTGCATCCTGTAATGCACCTGATTGTCGAATCAAAATCAGAAAATTGTTAATCAATTGCATTTTTGAATAAAAAAGCCAACTTTGACGAAACTTTTTGCGTCAAAAACGTTTTATTACAGAACCTTAGAACAAAAACACAACTACCTAAAAATCGATCACTATGCGTCAGTTAAAAATTGCGCACAAGATCACGACTCGGGAGAGTCAAGCGCTTGACAAATACCTCAATGAGATCAGCAAATTGCCGATGCTCACACCTGAGGAAGAGGTCCGTTTGGCCCAAAGGATTCGTGAAGGCGACCAGGAAGCCCTCGACGAAATGACCAGGGGCAACCTGCGTTTCGTTGTTTCTGTCGCTAAGCAATATCAAAATCAGGGGTTAAGCCTTTCTGATCTCATCAATGAAGGGAATGTCGGATTGATCAAAGCCGCCCGCAGGTTTGATGAAACCAAAGGTTTCAAATTCATTTCTTATGCTGTTTGGTGGATACGCCAGAGCATCCTTCAGGCTATTGTTGAAAATAGCCGGATCGTGCGTATGCCCTTGAATAAAGTCGGATCTTACAACAAGATCAATGACGCATATATTTCTTTCGTTCAACAATTCGAACGCGAACCTTCGGATGAAGAGCTCGGCGATTTGCTGGGTTTAACAGAAAAAGAAATTCAAAACCTGTTCAGAAGCGGCTCCCGGCACGTTTCTTTGGATGCCCCTTTGGGCGGCCTGGAGGAAGGTGAAGCCACCATGCTCGACGTGATGATTCCGGACGATGGTACTCAAGCTGATTCGGACTTGATGATTCAGTCATTGCGTGAAGAAGTTGCTTTAGGGCTCAATTCTTTGTCACCACGTGAAATGGAGGTCATTTCAGCTTACTATGGTTTAAGCGGACAACAGCCTCTTTCCCTGGATGAAATTGGCGAATTGTACGGACTCACCCGTGAACGCGTTCGCCAGATCAAGGAACGCGGATTAAGGCGCTTACGGAAAATCCACAGCGAAGCGCTCAAAACTTACCTGGGTTAGTCTAGTGGTGAACTAGTTTTCTTTAATAAATTTCCTCGTTCATGCCCTTTAAGAAGGTATAAAAACCGACCTTTGCGGCTTGCATGAACCTATGTATCGACATTGGCAACACGCGCACCAAGCTCGGGCTGTTTGAAGAAGCTGTACTGGTAGAAGATTGGACAACCAATCACCTGACAATCAGTGGATTAAAGTCTGATTTGGCGAACAGGCCAGTCCATCGCGTCATTGTATCTTCCGTGGCTGCGTCCGATCCTGAATTGATGCAGGGCTTAAGTGCATGGAAACGCGTACTCGAATTGAGCCATCAAACTGCGTTGCCGTTCGAAAACCGTTACCAAACTCCGTTGACACTCGGTAAAGACCGTTTGGCAGCGGTTGCGGGCGCACAATCGTTGTATGCAGGACAAAACAACCTGATCGTAGATTTTGGCACTTGTATCAAAACAGAAATACTCACCGCAGACGGAGTTTACCTTGGCGGAAATATTGCACCCGGCGCAACCATGCGAATTCAGGCCATGCATCATTTCACTGCACGCCTGCCGATCGTAGACATGCAGATGCCCGAATCGAACATCGGAATCAGCACGGAGACGGCCTTACAAAACGGCGCATTACGCGGTGTGGTATACGAACTGGAAGCATATATTCGGATGATGCAAACGATGTTTGATTCATTTAACGTACTTTTTTCAGGAGGCGATGCTGAGTTTTTTAAAAAACACTGTGCCTTGGGTAACGTTTTTGTAGAACCGAAACTTCTATTGCACGGACTAAATAACATATTGAATTTCAACAGTTTACAGAGCGGCGCGCCGCAAGTATGAACACATGAGAATTACCACCCTTTTTATCGCACTGATGAGCAGCGTAACGCTGTTGGCCCAACCTAAACTTAACTCACCCTACTCCCGGTTTGGCATCGGTGATCTCAACAGTCAATATTTTGCCAATGCAGCAGGATGGGGCGGCCAAACGGCGGCTTTCCACGATCCATTCCACCTGAACATTGAAAACCCGGCCTCGTTCGCATTTTTGAGAACAACCGCCTTTGAAGCCGGGTTGTTCTCAAAATATTCCAACTATCAATCCCGCAATGCTTCCCAGGGCATCTGGAGTGGCAACCTCGCTTATCTGGCGCTCGGATTTACATTGTCCAGTCCGATTAATGAGGTGCTCGACCGGAAAAAATCCCCCTGGAAGTATGGAATGGGCCTTGCCATTACGCCTTACTCATTGGTTGGTTATGATGTGGAAACCTTCGACGATTTGCCCGATATCGGTACCGTTCGGTCTAATTTCCAAGGATCAGGCGGCTCTTACCGCTTGAACTGGAGCAATGCAGTGCGGCATAAAAACACCGCTTTCGGCGTTAGTTTGGGATGGCTGTTTGGCAAAAGTTCCTATGAATCAATTACGAGTTTCACCGACGATCCCACCGGCGAGTTGGATACGTTCACCAACATTTTTTTCCAGGATAACTTCCGCGATGATGTCAAAATGAACGGTTTTGTCTGGAAAGCCGGTTTTCAACATGATTTTGTGTTGCAAACAGCAGAAAATGACAAGGATACGCCAACCAAATGGATTACTTTTGGCGTGAGTGGAGAAGGAAAGCATCAAATCAAAACCACCGCCGACCAATTTAGGATCAGAAGCCGCGGCCAACTGTCCAGCGGTCAATACGTTGATGCAGACACCTTCCTTCAGGTAACCGATGTGAAACAACATCTAACCTTGCCAGCAACCTTTGCTATCGGTTTGCAATACGTGAAAGCAAACAAATTCAAGGCCGGCGCACAATTTGGCATTGAATCCTGGTCGGGGTACCAAAATGAGGTGCGTCCTGAAACATTCCGCAATACCATTTCTATTTCAGGTGGAATTGAATACACCCCCGATTACATTTCATACAACCGTTTTGGGAAAAGAGTGCGTTACCGTATTGGCGGATATTACAGGCAAGACCCCAGAACCGTCAATAACACCAATTTCGATGACATTGGTCTGACGATGGGCGTCGGGCTGCCGTTGATTTTGCCACGCCAACAAACATCCTTTATTAATGCTGCGCTTGAAATTGGCAAGATTGGCACAGATTCACCAATTGAAGAAACGTATTTCAAATTTACGCTTGGGTTCACGCTCAACGACAACACCTGGTTTTACAAACGACGCTTTGAATA
>JAEUUR010000215.1 GCA_016787465.1 Saprospiraceae bacterium
CGATAAGGTGTCGAATATTTCTGAAATGCTTCGGGGGGTTTATGATTTATACGGCGGACAAAACCTGGGCACGGTAGTAGTGGCAACCGACGGTATTTACAATGAAGGCAGCAATCCGGCTTATGCAGATGTGCCTTTGGCGGCTCCCGTTTATACAATTGCACTCGGCGATACCACTCCGAAAAAAGACTTGCTTGTAAAGCGGGTTTTCCACAACAAAATAGCCTATCTGGGCGATAAATTCAGTATTCAAATTGATGTGGCGGCCAACAACTGCGCCGGCCAGCAAACAGTATTGAATGTCAGCAAAGTGGTGGACGGCCAAAACCGCCCTTTGCAAAGTATTCCGGTGAACGTTTCCGGCAATGATTTTTTTGTGACCAAAGAAATTCAACTGGATGCGGATCAACCGGGCGTAGCGGAATATCTGATTTCCGTGGCCGCCTTACCGGGTGAAGCCACCACCTCTAACAACCGGAAAGAAATTTACCTCGATATCCTGGACGCGCGTCAGAAAATACTCATGCTGGCCCATAGCCCGCATCCCGACTTGTCGGCCATCAAAACAACCTTGGAAAGCAACAAGAATTACGCCGTTAGTCTGGCCTACATCAACGATCCGGGCATTGATCCGGGTAAGTTCGATTTTGTTGTTTTGCACAACTTGCCGGCCTACAACAACGATATCAACGGACTGCTCAATAACCTGAATGATAAACGTATTCCGAGGTTGTTTATCGCCGGCATGCAAACCGGTTATCCTGCGCTTGGGCGTGCGCAAGGGCTCGTTACCATTCAAAGCGACGGCCGACAATCAGATGAGGTGCAAGGATTGGTATCTCCACAGTTTGCGGCCTTTACACTGAATCCCAAACTCTCAGAAGAACTCAGCAGGTTCAATCCGGTTACCTCGGCTTTTGGTACTTTTTCCGCTACCCCGCAAGCGCAGGTGATGTTGTACAAACGCATCGGCAAAGTGAATACCCAACAACCGCTTTTAGCTATTGGAGAAACCAATGGCATAAAAACCGGTATTTTTATGGCAGAAGGACTTTGGCGCTGGCGTTTATTTGATTTTTTACAACACCAAAACCATGAACTGTTTGATGAGTTGATCGGCAAAACCGTTCAATACCTGACGGTAAAGGAAGACAAACGCAAGTTCAGGATTAATCAGGATAAAAATATTTTTAATGAAAATGAACCCGCCGTGTTTGGGGCTGAGTTGTACAACGATAATTATGAATTAACCAATGATCCGGATGTTTTTATGAGCATCCGAAGCCGGGAAGGCAAGGAATTTACCTACACATTCAATAAACTCGGGAAAGCATATTCACTAAACGCGGGAATCCTGCCGGTGGGATCCTACACTTACAAGGCATCAACCAATTTCAACGGCCAGCCTCTTACGTTTGAAGGTAAATTCAGCGTACGGCCTATTGAAATGGAGTTGTTTGAAACCACAGCCAAACATGCCGTGTTGCGTAGCTTAAGTGCAAAATTCGGGGGAGAAACCGTTTTCCCTGGCCAGCTTTCTGATATTGCCGAAAAAATCAAGGCGAACCAAACCGTTAAGCCGGTTATCTATCAAAGCACGACCACCAATCCATTGATCAACCTGAAATGGATTTTCGCCTTGCTTGCATTTTTGCTTTCGGCAGAGTGGTTCCTTAGGAGGTATTTTGGTGCGTATTGAAAGATGAAGAGTTTGAATGGCTTGTAAGATCAAACAGGCTGATTAAAAAAATATAAGACTTTTTTATCCGATTTAAAATTTAGGCATATATTTGCCTGCCGTCTGATTTGAAACGGTGTTTAAGTTGATCGAACTATGTTTTCCAAAGCCTGCGAATATGCGATTAAAGCGACCATTTTTACTGCTAAACAAGCATTGGAGGGTAAAAGAACGAACGTCAAAGAAATTGCAGAGGGCATTGATTCTCCGGAAGCATTTACCGCAAAAATTCTTCAGATCCTGGTAAAACACCAGATCATTCTCTCCCAGAAAGGTGCTGGTGGCGGTTTTGATATGCAGGCAGAAAAAATTCAGAACACCAGTTTGATCGAAATTGTCTTGGCAGTGGATGGCGATGCCATTATTAACCGCTGTGTGTTGGGCCTTAAACAATGTTCAGGAGCCAACCCATGTCCTTTCCATGAAAAATATGCGCCGGTGCGAATGAAACTGGTGGCTTCGTTGAAAGAAACTACGATAGCCGATCTGGTTGCTGGTTTAACAACCAGGATGGCCATTTTAAAGGAATAATCATGATCTGCGGCTTACAAGTAGCCATGCTTGTTGGTCGCTTATTTTTTAATTTCAAATCGGATATTTTTATCCGATTTTACAAACAAAACGTAAAAACGATGTTATCAAAAAATCAGGCTAGGATTTTTTTTCTGGGTGGGACGATACTCTCGTTTGTCATCTTCCTCGGATTATCCTGGCAAACACTGAGCAAAGAGGTACCAGTTCGTACGCACGAAGAAAACCTGACCCCTCAGGTGGTGCGCGGCAAGCATTTATGGGAATCCAATAACTGCATGGGGTGCCACACTATTCTAGGGGAAGGAGCCTATTATGCGCCGGAATTAACCAAGGTGATCGAGCGCCGGGGGGCTCCCTATGTAAAAGTAGCGTTGATGAATAAAACGCCTTGGGCTCCTCGCGGACGCAAGATGGTTGCCTATGGTTTCTCCGACGCAGAAGCTGATGATCTGGTCGCTTTTCTTACCTGGATCGGTCAGACTGATTTGAATGGCTTCCCTGCAAAACCTAAATATCCTGTTCGTACTAACCAATAAACGTTCATCAACATGAAATACAAATCGCAAAAAGTAGCCTATTGGTTTTTTGCTTTATCTATGCTACTGCTGGCGCTTCAAATTACCTATGGATTTATCATGGGCTTCGCCCATATGGGATACGATAATCTGCACGATATTATTCCTTTTAACACGGCGCGCGCCGTTCATACCAACCTACTTGTCGTTTGGCTTTTGTCCGGATTTATGGGCGCCGCCTATTACATCATACCTGAAGAAGCAGAAAATGAACTGGTCAATGTAAAACTAGCATACATCCAGCTTATTTCGCTTGCAGTGGTGGGCGTTATTGCCATCGTGGGATACCACTTTAATTATTGGGAAGGCCGTAAATTTCTTGAAATACCGAGGCCGCTCGATTGGCTGGTAGTGATCAATGTACTCACCTTCCTTGGCCTGATCTTAGCGACCTTGTTCAAAGGAAAAAAACGCACAACGACCTCGCTGGTTTTAACGATGGGACTTGTGTTCGCCGCATTGTTGTACTTGCCTGGTATGATCTGGTTCGATAATCAAACCATGGACTCCTTCTTTCGTTGGTGGGTGGTACACCTTTGGGTAGAAGGCGTTTGGGAACTGATTATGGGCGGTATTCTAGCCTTCCTTTTGATTAAAATCACGGGTGTCGACCGCGAAGTCATTGAAAAGTGGCTGTATGTGATCGTTGGTTTGACCTTCATCTCGGGTATTCTGGGTACTGGTCACCACTATTACTATATCGGAGCCGGGAAGATGTGGTTGATCATTGGTGGTATCTTCTCTGCACTCGAACCCCTTGCATTTCTTGCAATGGCTTTGTTTGCAGTTGGCATGTATCGCAAAGGAGAAAAGAAACATCCGAATAAAATGGCCTTGAACTGGACGCTTGGCACGGCTATTACGTCTTTCGTTGGTGCAGGTTTGTTGGGGCTCGCCCACACCTTGCCTCAGGTGAATCTATACACCCATGGAACCCTGGTTACCGCTATGCACGGCCATTTGGCCTTCTGGGGCGCTTATGGCA
>JAEUUR010000253.1 GCA_016787465.1 Saprospiraceae bacterium
GTTTCCATGCCTGATGGCGGTAAAGCCGGTCAAGTCGCCAGTGACGAGCGGTGTTCTTTTCTCAACTACATCGCCCAATCCACCATCCAATGTCATATCAATGACGGAATAAAACAACGGCCCGAGTTGTAGTTTTCTTCGCGGTTCATAATCTGCATTCATATGCAACAAGCAATACCGGGTTGAATCGGCCGGCCATGGCAAAACCATAGCGCCTTGCGGCGCCATGTAGCCTTTCCAGGGGCAAACCAAATCGGAAATCGAACTTACCGGCAACTTGTCGCCGTTGGGCATCAATTGATGATTGCGGTTGGCTACTTCGCATCCGTTAGAATAAAAAAGCAGATTGCCGAATTTATCGGCGGCAACGGCAACCGTGCTTTCAAAATTAAACGCCAAAGGTTGTGCTTCGACAATTGGCCCGTTGGTTCCAAAATAAATCTGGAATTGCGCAAATCCCGGTTGCCCCGGGAATTCGTTAAATCCTCCCAGCCAGAGTTTGTCTGATATTTGAGAAATCAAAACGGTGTGAAAAAAAATCACAACGCCAATTAATATGGTTCTTTTCATACTTACTCTTTTTTTGTTTTCTCATCCACATACCGTTCCTTGCGGCGCTGGATTGATAATTCAATCATACTTGGCGCCGCTTCCGGCGGAGCGCTTTGCGTTTCTGTTTTATGCTTTTGAAATAAAGGCGGCAGGATTTTATAATCTTTCAAATTCCGGATCGCGTTATCCTGCCAGGCGCTCGACATAAAACCATCGCCAGGTTTTTGGCCGTTGATTGTATCGCATGGCGAGCTTTCCCACTCGCCCAGCCGGTAGTGCGGATACAGGCACATGGTTCCGTTGTTATATTTTGGAAGGGCAATGCCGTGTTGTTCAAAATCGGCTGCCGGCCCAGGCAAATTGGGGTGATTAATGATGTGCAGGGCTAAAGTACTGCTGGTTGTGGAGTAGTAAATCTTTCCATCAGGTGCAAGATTAGGGTTAAAAAATCCGGTGACAAACGGAAGTTGCGGGGAAGCGTTTCCGTCGAAATAAACCACCGTATCGAGGCTACCAGAAATATCCTGCGCCATTACATCCACGACAGTAACCGTTTCCAAAGAAGAAACATATAAATGTCGAGAATCGGGGGCAAAAACAGTAGCAAAACACAAGAAATCGTCGTTGGCAAAGGGTACTGCCCGCAAGTTGTACAGTTGCCCCGTGCACCGGTCGAAGTCAAACACGTAAAACCCAAGGGTCCCAGCCCCGCGTACGTAAACGCTGCCGTCGGGCGACATGGCGTTCACCGATTGGTAATCAACGCCCTGGAAAAAATAAGGCATCGTATCCGTATAAGGCCCATGTACGCCTGACTCATTGAGTAAAAACCGGTGGTTTATGGGTTTGCCAACCTCACCCGTGATGACCCACCAATCGCGCCCGTTGCCGTGTTTGACGGCAACGGGCGCCGTATAATCGGTATAAATCGGCAACAACACTTGATTTTTTTTTATAACAGTTCCCAAGCCTCCGTTTCCTTCCATGTCGATTAAGGTAAAATAAAACGGAGAAGTTGACAGAACGGGTGTGAATGTGCTGCCCATGTGAAAAAAGTAATAGCGGTTGAATTGGCCCGGCGCAGGTAAGCCGAAACAAAAGGGGCCGTTAGGATATCTATCGTCATGCCATTGATTCCACACAGGGCCGGGATTAATGGTATCCCCTCCGGCCATGATATGATGCGTGGCATCCCGAATGGCAATGCCGTTCGTATAAAACGCAAGGACGCCGCTTGAATCGGAGCATATACCGCAATATAGGCCGAAATTCATATTTTTATGTTCCGGGTATATGGCGGGCGGGTTGTGGTGAAAGTTGATGGTAGCTCCGCCCCAAAGTTGCGTGTTACTACTATAACCAAAAAATTGAAAATAATCGTGCTTTTGACCGAAAATGGCGGTTGAGAGCAAAAGAAATACAAAAACGCACCTGTGTTTCATGATTGAATAGGAAAAACACACAGCTACAAATTGAAATTCAAAGCGCAAAAAGATGGATTACAACAGGCCTGCAACATTTTGCCATTTTGATATAAACAAAATGATTACAAATATAACAGCAAGTTTCTAAAAATGCAAATTAATTTTCTATTCCAATTGCATGCCGAATATTAATTGATGAATACCTTTTACCCGTCAATAATTTAAGTTTAATTATTCAGTTTAACAACCCATGAGAGTATTGGTATTATTTTATCCGGTTTTATTTTTTTCGGTTGGAGCCTTATGTCAAACCAGCAAATGGCAGCCCGTAGCCGGACACCTTTCCACGCCCTGGACAAATGAAGTAAGCCCCCGGGCCCCCTGGCCGGAATACCCGCGCCCCAACCTGGTGCGAAAACAATGGAAAAACCTGAACGGATTATGGCAGTACGGAATTACCACTCCATCCTCGCAACAACCATCGAAATGGGACGGCCAAATCCTCGTGCCATTTCCGATTGAATCTGCGTTGTCGGGCGTTAAAAAAATGGTCAAAGCCGATCAAAAACTCTGGTACAAAACGGAGTTTTCAATCCCTTCTAAATGGAAAAATTCGAACATCCTGTTACACTTTGAAGCGGTCGACTGGGCTTGTCAGGTTTGGGTGAACGGTACATCGGTCGGTTCGCACAAGGGCGGATATGATCCGTTTACCTTTAACATCACTCAACAATTAAAACCCGGCAAAAACGAGCTTGTGGTCAGCGTCACCGACCCGACCGACAAAGGGTGGCAACCCTTAGGCAAACAAACCTTAACGCCAGGCGGCATCTTTTATACGCCGGTAACCGGCATTTGGCAAACGGTGTGGTTGGAACCTGTTCCTGAGGGATATATCCATGACTATCAAGTATTTCCGGATATCGACAACTCAAGCGTCAGCATTGATTGCACTGTATTTGAACCCATGCCCGGCGATGAAGTGGAGGTTGAAATCCGATATGCCGGGAAGCTGGAAGCCGCTCAAAAGGTGGAGCCGGGAATGAATCACCGGATAAAAATCAATCGGGTTAGGCTTTGGGAACCCGGCGCGCCAAACCTGTACGACCTGCGTTTGCGTCTGCTGCGAAAAGGCCGCAAAATCGATGAGGTTTCCGGTTATTTCGGGATGCGAAAAATTGCTATTGGTAAAGACCACGACGACTTTACCAAAATGCTGCTTAACAACAAATTCATTTTTCAAAACGGGCCGCTCGACCAGGGTTTTTGGCCCGACGGTATTTACACGCCCCCCAGCGAAGCAGCCATGAAATTCGACCTGGAAATGATCCAAAAGATGGGTTTCAACATGCTGCGCAAACACGTTAAAGTAGAACCCAGAAGGTTTTATTATTGGTGCGACAAGATGGGACTTCTGGTTTGGCAGGACATGCCCAACGGGGATAAAAAAATCAACCCCGACGAACCGGATATTCAACGCAGCAAGGAATCAGCGGAACAATTCGAATTCGAGCTGAAACAACTCATCAGCGCCCATTTCAACCACCCCTCCATTGTGATGTGGGTGCCATTTAATGAAGGTTGGGGACAATACGAATCGGCTAAAATAGCGCGTATGGTGAAGCAGTTGGATCCGACCAGGTTGGTCAACAACGTCAGCGGTTGGGCCGATCGAGGCTTCGGCGACGTGCTCGACTGGCACCAATATCCCAACCCAACCTGCCCGCCCGCCGAAAAGAATCGGGCGGTCGTTTTAGGCGAATTTGGCGGACTCGGCTTGAAAACCGAGGGCCATATGTGGGAATCAACGAACTGGGGGTACAGCACTTATACCACCGCAGATGCTATGCTGGCTGACTATGAAAAGTACTATGGCGAAATCTGGCATGAATTAATCCCCAAAGGCCTCAGTGCGTCAGTGTACACCCAAATCACCGACGTGGAAACGGAAGCCAACGGCCTGATGACCTACGACCGGCGTGTGTGCAAAATAGCACCGGAGGTGCTAAATGCCATTAACGCAGGCCGTTTTGTGGCAGCACCAAGGATAGAACCTCCCGGCGGCATGATCAACCCGGGCGACACAGTGCGCATTTTAGCTGCACCCGGCGCCGATATCCGTTTCGACCTGAACGGCAATGAGCCAAATCCCAAAGGATTCAGATACACCGGTCCTATCCGCATGCACCAAAGTCAAACGCTCAAAACCAGAACTTTTTCCGACGGAAGTTTTAGCCGGACCGTTTCTGCAGATTTTGTTGTTACCAGGCAAAAAAAACCTGAATACCGTTTTCCATGGCATCCGAAATACAAAGCCGGCGGCAGTTTTGCACTTATCGATGGGGTTCACGGCAGCGATCAGTTCAATGACGGGAAGTGGCAGGGTTTTTCCGGCGACGACCTGGATGTACTTATTGAATTGGACTCTGTCCGCGAGATAAAAGAGATCACAGCCGGTTTTTTGGAAAACACCCAGGCCTGGATCTTCTACCCGCAAAATGTCACATTCTCAGTGTCGCTCGACGGCAAAAACTTCGAACCTGTAGGCCTTGTGCAGGTAGAGCGCTCCAAAGCCCAACGGCCGCCTCAGCGCACCACGTTGTCAGTTGACTGTGCGCCCAAACAAGTGCGCTATATCAAGGTCAAGGCAAGCAGCCAGGGCGTTTGTCCTGATTGGCATCCTGGAAAAGGGCAGAAGTGCTGGTTGTTTGTGGATGAAATCAAGTTTAATTGATTGGTTCGATTGATCCGATTGCTTCGATTGGTTTTTTATGCAGGTTTTACAATTTCAAATGCTTTCAATTGATTGATTTTCAATATTTAATATACTGACTATCCGCACAAAGAAACGGGAGACATAGACAGATGTTACGCCTCTTCGAGGCGAGCGCATGTAGGTTCATGTCGGAGTTACAAAGTCGACATGGAAAGCGGCCTCGAAGAGGCCTAACCTTTGTTTAGCCGCCAAAACTCAGGTTCCGCCCCTCTGTACAAAATGCGGATAGTCAGATTTAATATTTCTCTTTTATAAAATCAATCGAAAAATCGGATCAATCGAACCAATCGAATCAATCTATCCAAACCTCATCCACAAACAACCAGGCTTTCGCGCCCGCGCCTGCGTGCCATGGTGGGCATACGCCCTGGTTGCGCGCGATGAATTTTACATAACGCGCGGTTTTGTTGAGGTCGATGGAAATGGCCCTGACTTCATTGCCATCGTCGTTAGTGGCGTTGGCGAGGGTTTCCCGGGCGGTTTGCCGATACTTAAACCCGTCGTCCGACAACCAGATTTCCACCGATTGAGGCAGAAATATCCAGGAGGGGATTATGCGTAAAAAAGACATTCCGGCTGCTTTGACCGGCTTGCTTTCTCCCAGGTCGAGTATGGCCACGCAATCTTTTCCTTCAAAACCCAGCCACATACCGTCGGTGAAGCGGGTAGAACCATGTTGGCCGTCCACCAGACTCAAGGGGCCGTTAGCGCCATATTTGTCGGCGTAGGCGGTTTCCAGCGTAATGCCGTAACGCGCTTTGATGCCATTGACAACCAGTATTTCACTGCTCAGTTTGCCCGGTCTTTTCGCGATCGCCCGGATGGTTTTCGAGTCGTTCAGCGTGATTTTTCCGTTGTAACGGGCGGAGTTGGTGTTTGGCTCGCTGCCGTCGGTGGTGTAATAGATTTCGGCGCTCGACTCGGCTTGTAGATACACTTCGGTAGAGCCGGCGAACACTACATTTTTAAAGTTTTTGCCTGATGCATTGGCAATTTGCGGCGCCTCTGTGACGGTTTCCTGACTGCCTTTGATGCGCAACACCCAAATTCCTTTCCCGCAGGTATTGAGCGGGCGTTTGTGCAGGGGTGGCAGTTTAATGCGTACGCCTTCGGAAGTTTGTTCCCAGGCAATGGGTTCGCTATAGCCTAGCATGGTGATTTTGCTGCCCTTGGCCGGTTTTATTTT
>JAEUUR010000506.1 GCA_016787465.1 Saprospiraceae bacterium
AAAGCATAGCGTTTCCAGGTTGGTGGGCGCACCTCCAGGTTATGTAGGTTACGATGAAGGCGGCCAACTTACTGAATCGGTGCGCAGGCGCCCCTACTCTATTGTACTGCTCGATGAAATTGAAAAAGCCCACCCCGATACGTTCAACATCCTGCTTCAAGTGTTGGATGATGGTCGACTCACCGATAACAAAGGTCGGACGGCAAATTTCAAAAACACCATCATCATCATGACCTCCAACCTGGCCAGCGACCGGATCATGGAAGCTTTTGAGGATTATACCGAACTTCCTGAAAAACGAAAACATGAGGTCTTTGAAACTGCCAAATCAGAAGTGATGGATGCGTTAAAAATGAACCTGAGGCCGGAATTTCTCAACAGGATCGACGAAGTGGTGGTATTCCATCCGCTGCAAAAAGACCAGATGTCTCAAATTTTAAATATCCTGATGGAAGACATCAGGGAGATGCTGACCATACAGGAATTGCAGCTTGAAATCACCAAAGACGCTGGAAAAATATTGGTAGAACACGGCTTCGATCCACAATTCGGCGCGCGCCCACTCAAACGTACCTTGCAACGAGAACTGGTCAACGAACTGGCAAAACATTTGTTGGCCGGCAATTATGTCAAAGGCGATACAGTGATTATCGACGCTGATGGCGCCGCTCTGAGCTTTGGCAGGAAAAGTATGGTGAATGGCAAAGAGGTAACCACTAAAAAATTGAATGTGTAAGGCGAATGGTTTTCACAAAGAGTTACAAGAGTTGCAGGAGTTGGATGAGTATCAAAAAACTCCTTTAACTCCTGCAACTCTTGTAACTCTTTGTGAAAAAACAACCCCGGCAAATTCAACTGCTTTCAAACATTTCATTCGAATCATTCGAATCAAACGAATCATTCGAAACAATTCACGTACCTTTGCGGCCGCAAAACCAACCCCGTCTTCCCTTAAAGTTAGAAATGAAGAATATTCGCAATTTTTGCATCATAGCGCACATCGACCACGGAAAAAGTACGCTTGCCGACCGTTTGTTGGAATATACCAATACGATCAGCAAACGCGACATGCAGGATCAGGCGCTCGACAATATGGATCTGGAGCGGGAGCGCGGCATTACCATTAAAAGCCACGCTATTCAAATGAAATATATCCATCCGGCTAATGGAGAGGAGTATGTTTTTAACCTTATCGATACCCCGGGACACGTTGACTTTTCCTACGAAGTAAGCCGTTCTATTGCCGCTTGTGAAGGTGCATTGTTGTTGGTAGACGCCTCTCAAGGTATTCAGGCTCAAACGATCAGCAATTTATATCTGGCGGTTGATCATGACCTGGAGATTATTCCAATCGTCAACAAGGTGGATATGGAAAGCGCCATGGTGGAGGAAGTACAAGATCAAATCATCGACCTGATTGGCTGTAAAAGAGAAGACATCATTTCAGCATCGGGGCGTACCGGCATTGGCATTCCAGAAATTTTAGCGGCTGCCGTTGATCGGATTCCTGCGCCAAAAGGCGACCTCGAAGCACCCCTTCAGACCATGATTTTTGATTCCATGTTCAACTCTTACAGGGGCGTAATCGCTTATGTACGCGTCATGAACGGTGTTTTGAAAAAAGGAGACAAAATCAAGTTTTACAATACCGGAAAGGAAGTAACGGCGGAAGAAGTAGGCACCCTGCGCATGGGCATGGTAGAAACCAGCGAAATTTCTGCCGGTAACGTGGGATATGTAATTACAGGCATCAAAGTTAGCCGGGAAATTAAAGTGGGTGATACGATTACCCACATCGCTCGCCCCTGTGAAATACCGGTGAAAGGTTTTGAGGAAGTAAAACCGATGGTATTTGCCGGTGTGTATCCGCTTGACACCGATGATTTTGAAGACTTAAGGGATTCGTTGGAAAAATTACAGTTAAACGATGCGTCCCTGGTATTCGAACCGGAAACCTCCGCGGCCCTTGGCTTTGGATTTCGATGCGGTTTTCTGGGTATGTTGCACCTGGAAATTGTTCAGGAACGACTTTACCGTGAGTTCGACCAGGACATCATTACGACGGTTCCAAACGTACCCTACTACGCAACCAATATGAAGCAGGAACGCTTTTTAATTCACCAACCCAGCGACCTGCCCGACCCCAACCACTTATCTTCTGCCGAAGAGCCGTACATCTATGCACAGATCATTACCAAGCCGGAATACATCGGCAATATCATGAAGTTGTGTATGGACAAACGCGGTATCCTTCAAAAACAAAACTACCTGACGCCTACCCGTTTGGAAATGATTTTCCACATGCCTTTGGCTGAAATTGTGTTTGATTTTTACGATCAACTCAAATCTACCACGAGAGGCTACGCTTCCTTCGACTACCATTTGCTCGATTACCGCGAAACCGACCTGGTACGATTGGATATCAAACTCAATGGGGAACAGGTAGATGCGCTCTCGGCGCTCGTACACCGCTCCAAAGCCGAGTACATGGGCCGTCGGATGTGTGAAAAGCTCAAAGAATTATTGCCAAGGCAACAGTTCCAAATTGCCATTCAGGGCGCCATCGGGCAGAAAGTGATCGCTCGTGAAACCATTTCTGCGTTGCGCAAAGACGTAACAGCAAAGTGTTATGGCGGCGACATCAGCCGTAAACGCAAACTGTTGGAAAAACAAAAAGAAGGGAAAAAGCGGATGAAACAATTCGGATCGGTAGAAGTGCCGCCCGAAGCATTCATCAAGGTGTTGAAGTTGAACGATTAACAACCCCTGCACCTCTCGTGCTGCGGACGGCCCTCTGCGATTGAAGCTAATGGTGAGATGTTACAATTTTTTTACGTAAAACTGACCCGGGCCTTGTTCCAAAAATTGCAGCGGGTTGGCGTTTTGTGCCCGGTCGGCTTCAGGGGCTGAAACTACGACGCCTCCTTTTACCGTGAATTCATACCTGTGTGTGGTTTCTGCTCCGGCTTCATCTTTGAGCCAAACTTCCACTTTGTATGCGCCATCTTTCATATCATTTTTCATAAAAAACGGTCGTGAACCGGCTCCGTTCCCTTTCGCAGCGGGTGGATATTGATGAAAAGTGACGTCAAATTTTTTCCACTTGCCGTTGGTCAGTTGTAAATCGCCTTCCATGAATTGATTTTCAACATGTTGCATTTGGTGAACCGCCACCATTTTTCCATCGCGATACAATTTTACCAAGTATTTACAGGGCTTATTTATATCCCAGCGCGATTGATTCGGAATGGTGGTGGTTTCATAATTCAGGTAGAAGTTGAAAATAAAGTGCCCATCCGGGCCGAATTCTACTCTGCCCCACTTCTCCCATGGCCCTCTGAGGAAATAAAAATCATGCGCCGGCGCATACGGATCTGGGTTGGTTTGTTTTACCACCTGGAACGGATAGGAGTAAAAATGCTTTGTACCTGCAAAGAATCGAAGTTCATACGTACCTTCTGTTAAGGCAATTCTGCTCAAATAAGGAGAGCCTTCCAGAATGGTCATTTCATAAAACGGCAAAGTAGCTTCTTTGGCTTCGTAATAATGCGTTCCATCGAGTTGGTTAGTGGCTGTGTTATGCACCTCCATTCGAAGCATCGGCTCGTCATTATCGTAGCTTGCATAACCAGCCTCGGTGCCATCCATTTTCTTTTTCGGCAGAAACGACACCAGGATGCTGTTCAGTTTCATCTCTCCGGTAGTTGGATTAAAATACCAAACTCCGCTTGACAACAAGCTTTTCCAGGCGATTGAGGGAGCAAAAGGTTGAGAATTAAAATCTAATTCTACGGTTGACCCCCTTGCTCCCCCAGACCGGTCTGTTGTTCCCGAGCGTCTTGCCGTTGCGGCAGGACTTTGCTCCTCACGCGACTCCGAAGGGGATTCCGCACCCGACTTTTCAAGCGCGGCATTTGGTTTTTCAGATTTGGTTCTGGCAGTGGTAGGTTTGGGCTGTTCAGATGCTTTTTCGGTGTTTGGTTTATCTGTTTTTTTGTCTTTGATCAGGTCTTTGGCTTTGCCCGGCAATCCTATTTGAGCAGATACAGTGAATGAGATAGCGCACAAAAGGAAAAGACAGATACATTTTTTCAAGCAGTTGATCATATGATTCAGTTTTTGAGTGAAGGATTGTAAAACTGAACAAATGTAAAATGCCTGATCGCCCCGAGACAGGTGGTCGGGATCAACGATGGGTTTGACTGATTTAACGTTGGATTTCCTTTAGCTATTTATTTGATTCAGCAGTTCGAGCAACCTGCTTTTTTTGCGTTGAGCAACGGGTAAAACAGCTCCATCGCTCATTTCAACCTCTCCTGCGAAACGATTATGATAACGTCTTAAGTGATCCAGGTTGATGAGGTGCGATTTGTGTATCCGTTCAAATCGATATAATTCAAGCATCGATTCCAGATCTTTTAATGTTTTAGCAACCAACAACTTGCTTTTATCGTCAAAATGAACCGTGGTGTAATTTCCATCGGAAGCGCAACGCACAATGTTTTTGATAAAATACAAATGAATGCCATCGGCTGTTGTTAAAGCAATGCGGGGCGGATTGGATCCGGCGTACAATTGTTTCATAAGCGCCTGGAGTTGCTTCTCCGTATCACCCAGGTTGTTTCGCATAGCTTTTTCAACAGCTGTTTTCAGTTCTTCCGCATCAATTGGTTTCAACAGGTAATCGAGGGGCGTGTATTTAATCGCACGAAGGGCATATTCGCTGTATGCCGTCGTAAAAATGATTTTTAAAGCCTGATAGTTGATATTTTGAAGCACATCAAAGCCGGAACCATCGGTCAGTTGAATATCCAGAAACAACAGATCAGTGTTCGGGTGTTGTTCCAAGGTTTGAATTGCGTCCAATACAGAACCCGCTTGAGCGATAACACGCACAGTCGGGCAATGCAACTCCAATTCAAGTTCAAGTGAGGCCCGGGCCGCCGGTTCGTCATCAATGATAATTGCGTTAACCATGTTTTTTTACAGGTTGAAAAGGTACAAACAAACGCACCTCTGTTCCTGAGGGTTTTCCGTTTGAATCGAAGAGGTCTTTGATTTCTATTGGAGCGGCATCTCCCCCACCCCGCAGCATTTGTAAACGTTCACGGGTAATTTGAGTGGCCAGCGGTTTGTGCGGATCGCCCATTTTCACCAAGGATGCGGCTTGCCTTCCCACGCCTGAGTCGCGGATCGTCACTTCCAGCTCTTCGCCCGCCAGGGAAAATTTTACCAATATTTCACCATGTTCTTTTTTAGGCGCCACACCATGAATCACCGCATTTTCAACAAAAGGTTGCAACAGCATGGAAGGTATCATTATTTCTAAAGGGTTAATCCCATCCTGCAAATGAATTTGGAAATTGAATTTGTCGGGGTACCTGGTTTGCGACAACTCAAGGTAAATTTTGAGCAGCTCAATTTCCTGATCAAGTGGAATCATGGCATCGGAATAATCCAGGTTCAACCGCAACAACCGGGCAAATTTGCTTATAAAGGCATTGGCTTCGATGGTTCTCGATTGTCCGTAATACCCTTTAATTGTGTTTAAAGCATTAAAAATGAAATGTGGGTTCATTTGTAAGCGAAGGGCCAACATTTTCATTTCAGTGATTTTTTGGTGCAACTCCGCTTTTTCCCGTTGCAATGCGATGGCGCCCCGCTCGCGTGCGTGCGCGGCGCGCAAGCGATTTTCACGATGTTTCACAAATGCCCAACCCATCCCCAGCAGGCCAAATGCTACCAGTACATAAAACCACAGCATCCTCCAGAACGGCGGATTTACTTTGATACGAACTACGGATATTGCCCCAGTTTCGCCTACCCCATTCATTGCACACACCTCAAATTGATAACTTCCCGGGCTGAGGGATGCCAACTCAATCGCCTCATTGACGGTTTCGTGCCATGTATCGTACAGTCCTGTCATTCTATATCGGTACACAACGAATTGCGGTTCCCTGAATGAAAGACCTTCAAATTCGAGGTTTAACGCACCATCGCCGTAAGGCATTTCATACGTAGTTCCATCAAAAACTAAGGGTTTACCGTTCATTGTCACAGATTTGATCAACACAGGGGGCGCCGGCGGAGATTGAATCAGCAAATTTTTTGGCACGGCCAACAACCCATCGTCTTTGCCGATATACACATAATCATGCATCACCTCAACGGCATTTACCTTGTCGGAATTCAATCCGAGCACACCTCTGTAATTAACCAAACGCAACGCGCCAATTTCGCCTTGCACTTGAAAAAGTCCGGATGCGGAACCAATCCAAATACTACCCGTTTCATCCGTGCATAAATCTCGGCAAATAACGGCTCCAAATTGATCCCGGATCAAAACGCTGTCAACTACCGTTTGATTTTGAATCACATAGAGCCCTTTCGACTCACTCAACACCCAGCACACCGACAAATTTTTATCAAACTCCATATCCATGATGCTATGAGACAACAACCATTTTTCAGAGCCCTTATCATCAACAACCACCAATCCTGAATGTGTCGCTACCCAGGTATTTCCAGATTGATCAAATTCTATTTTTTCAACTTTATGTCCCTTTAACCTGGTTATGGGAGGCAGCCCGTAAGCAGGGTGAATATCAACGACTCTTCCGGCCTGGGCAGGGTTAATGTATTTCTTTTCTGCCATATCACGCGGGATTTCAAACAGACCATTCAAACCCGCCGTGTAATCGCCATTGATGTTTATGTTGATATCAGAGGCTCGCTGAATAAAGAGCCTTTGGGCGCCATTTTCAGGTATGAACAAAGACCCGGCTTTGCTAATTACCAACGTGCTACCGTCCGGGAAGTGACGTATGTTTTGAATATTTTTATTGATCACATTGGAGGGAAAAATGACATGGGATTTCATTCCGTTTTCATCCAATATCGAAAACGCGCTTCCCTCCGAACCAACCCACAATTTGCCCTTCGGATCACAACTTAAAGAAATTACACGTTTGTGGTATAAACCATCTTGAAGGCCATACTGCAATATTTCCGGATCCGGAATATAAAAAACACCTTCTTCGAAGGTCGAAATCCAGAGCCCGCCTTCTCTGTCTTCGAGGATACATGAAACCGAGCGACCGGGAAGGTAACTTCTTTCCAGGGTTAAGGTCGGATAATCAAAAATGAGAATGCCTGTTCTGCAACCCGTCCAAAGTTTATTACCCAATAATTTGGTGTACAAAAAGTTATCCCCGGTAGTTAGTGGAGATATGCTGTTATAAATAGCGCCTGTTTTCCAATCTACGAGGTGTAAAGATTTGTTGGCACTGACGATCAGGGTATCGCCTATGGGCACCGCATGGATCGTTTGCGTCAATCGAATGAATGAATTAGTCGTTCTAAAACCTTGGGGTTCTATAAATCCGAAACTGTTGGAAATGCCGCCGAAACTGCCATCTGGATTTGGCCATACCACCGCCACGCCGGAATCTGTTTGCCATTCTTCCACAGTGCCCAACCGCATGTCAATCAGGGTGGTTTTGTAAGAAGAACAATAAACAATTCGCCCATCCGTATGCTGGAAAAGTTTGAGAATCATGCCTTTAATACGAAACTTCTTCAGCACCGGCATATTCGACTCGTTATAAAACACCCCATGCTGAAAATAGCCGGGTTTCCCATTGAGTGTTGCAAACCAAATCCGGCCCGCATCATCCTCTATCATGGAAAAGACCTCATTGTCGGGCAGTCCGTGCGAAGTATTGAAATGCACGAACGATTGGCCATCAAACCGGCTCACCCCTACATCCGAACTTATCCAAATGTATCCGTGGCTATCCTGAAAAACGGAATAAACGTAGTTGGACAAAAGCCCCTCATTCAACTGATAATTTTTGAAATAGGGATGTTGTCCGCATACCTGCCCGGTATGAATTACCACAAAAACCAGAATCAGGAATTTTAGTCGCATTCTGTGTGCGAAAATAATTCAATTGGAGACTCTACAGGCAACTCAAAATAAAACCAGTCTATCGAACACTCAATGGATTGATGCGGGGGTTAGTGTTTTGGGGTTTTGGTGTTTGGGTGTTTGGGTGTTTTTGATTGATTGAGTGAATGTTTTATCTATCTGGCTGGCGACTGTTGTGCCGGCGGCAGAAAAATGGGGTGCCAAATGGGAGTGAAGTTTTACAGACGCCAGAATTACCATAGAGGATGCATGATTTCCTATGAATAAGGCGGATGTTCAATTTTTATTTTTTGACTATCCGCAGATAATTATCCAAAACCGGCGACGCAGACAGAGGTTACGCCTCTTCGAGGCGGGTGTAATGTAGGTTCATATCGGAGTTACAAATGTTGAGCCTCTTCGAGGCTAAAATGGGATCAGGAATTTCAATGAGTTGATGAAAAATAAAAAATGGGAATTCTGGTGGTTTACCTATGGCCTCGAAGAGGCCCAACCTTTGTTTATAGTGAACACAGAGTGGTTTTGAATGCGACCTGTCATACAGAGCGCTGTTAATCAACGCCTTAGCCGAAGGCTATTTTCACAACCAAACAGCGCGAAGTATAGCAACCAAAACTCAGGTTCCGCCCCTCTGTACAATATGCGGATACTCAGATTTTGTTTTTCCTTGTCTATCTAACGATGTCCATAATCCCGCTCAAGGGGTCGGTCAAATTGACTTTAAAGCTCCAGGTGATGTTTTTGAAATAATTCCCGTCTGCCTGCGATTTATAGTGGTTTTGCAATATCTCCGAGCTTACCAAGGGGAAATAAATTTCAAATCCGCCTTTTAACAATTCAAGCGTGAAGCCGCCATTCCACATCCATTGATTTGAACTGTTGCGGGTTTCATTGCCTGGCCCGGCATCGTCAAAATAACCAATATCAAAATATGGTTTTAAAGGCAGGCCAAGCGGCAGCCTGAAAGGCAGATCAGCCTTCAGATTGAGTGCAAAGGCAAAATTGTTGGAATTTCCCAGCAGGAAGTCGGACGTGGAACCTCCGAAAGCGCCTTTAAACCCTCCCTCGCCGCGACTTACCTGACGGCCCAGTATTCCTTCGGCGCCAGTTCTAGCCAGGTATATGTGATCGAATTTATAATCATTGAATCCCTGTGGATTCAGGCTGATGGCGTTTTCATTGACCACCTCATTTCGTTGATCGTTTTGAATAAAAAATCCGGCAAAAAGGCGATAGGTGATTTTCTTGCCTCCTTTGTAAAACAGTTTTTGCTGCCACTCCATCGTACTTCTCAGGTAATGGTCGTCGCCCTGAAAAACGCCTTTCTTGCGCTGAGCTTCCAATGCGATTTGATATTTGAACGGATTCGGCATGGTTTTACCCTCTCCTTCATACCTCAATTCATGAATTACATTGCGCTTCCACTTTTCACTGTTGCTGTCAAACACTCCGGTTTCTCTGCCGATAAACAAGGTGCGCAAATTCAAATAGTGTTTAAAACTATAATCACCGGAGCGCAGTTCCGCCCGGATTTGTGGCGCAATCCGGTAAAAACGGATCGGGTCAGTCTGCGACAGGCTGTTATCCAGGTCGAATGTTTTGGCGCCCACGCTCAATACCACTTTGCGAAACAGACCGCCAGGATAAAATCGGTACCGCACATCGGCGAGTCCTACGAAATGTTTGGAACCCAGTGCATAACCAGGCAGCGCAAATACCTGAATTTTTCGTGGGGGCAAGGGGGAATTATAAAACGCCAACCCGATCATGGTTTTGGAATAATTGTTCCAGCCAAGCCAGGGAAACAAACCAAGTGTATTTCGATGAATATTTTGGAACAGTGGCAATCCCCTTATTTGAAAAGGTTCCATTCCGGGGAAAGCCCCTGAAGTGCGCCTCAGGTTGTTTTTTCGATTTACATCCAGCATCAGGTGTTCGCCGTCGATGATAAATGCATCTGCGCTGTCGGCCTGAACTGTGAGGGTTTGCACGTTGGAGGGATTAGGCTGGTTTGAATCGGGTACAAAGTTCCAAAACCACTGCGTGTTCCTGATTTCTCCATTTTTGACAACCGAAACTGGGAATGGCGCTTTCAAATCACCTTTTTCCTTCACCTTTATTTCCCATTGGTTATCCGACTTTTTTGAAATACCTGCGATGGCGTAATCGGCTTGCTTTTGAGTTTGCATGGATTGCATGAACCAGGACGCAGATACACCATTTTCAGTCATGACAGCCTGAAAATCTTCGGGATATGGATGTTTGAATTTCCACTTTTTGTAATAATCCTGCATGGCAGCATCAAACTTTGCCGTGCCGACAGACTCCTCCAGCCAGCGCATACACATGGCGGTTTTCATATAAACCTGCAAACCATAAGTAATTTCCGAAAATTCGTTCGAATGCGTGTCAGGCGGGGTATCCTGCCGGTCGAGCGCCAAAAACAAATAGCCGTTTTCCAAAAGTGGCCCAGACTTGGCCGGGTCAAATAATTTTTTGGGGAGTTCTGCCGGCACGTGCTCCTTGTAGTAGGTACGCATGTAACGCGCCTCGTAATAGGAGTTCATGCCCTCGTCCATAAACGGGTGTTCGCGTTCATTGCTGGCCAGAATTCCGTAAAACCAGTTATGACCAACTTCGTGCGTGATTACGTCATCCAGGTCTTTGCCGGAACCGGAGTCGCCAATTACGGTGATCATTGGGTATTCCATGCCGCCGCCGGCACTGAGTGCGGAATGCACCGCAGTAGCTTGTGGCCAGGGGTATTCACCTACATGTTTGGAGTAAAATTCAACAGCGCGTTTGACATAAAACGCGCCTTTTTTCCAAATATCAGCCTGTGAATTATCGAACATTGCCCAGCAATCAACCGTTTTACCGGAAGCAAGCACCGCGGTGTCTTTCAAAACCCAGAATCGTTTGTCGGCAAACCAGGCAAAATCATGCACTTGTTCGGCAGTGTATCTGATGGTTTTGGTATTGGGTGACGAGTCCGGGAAAAGGTCGTTTTTCAATTCAAACCCTTTTGACAATTGTTTCAGGGTTTCTGCATGCCGTTTTTCTAAAAAGGCAACTTCTGAAGGTGTTTGCAAAACACCGGTTGCGCCAACCACATAATTTTCAGGCAACGTGATAGTGACATCAAAATTTCCAAACTCTGAATAAAACTCGCCCATGTCCAAATACGGCATTGCATGCCAGCCTTTATGATCAAAGACTGCCGGTTTGGGAAACCATTGTGTCATTTGGTAGGAAGTGCCAACGTGACCAAGCCTGGAAAAAGAAGCCGGAATTTTCAGGGCAAAAGGCGTTGCCACCCGAATTCGGGCGCCTGTCTGAAGCGGTTGAGCCAGCGTAACCACCGCGATGTCCGGATTTTTCGGATCAAACTTCCAGGCGGCTGTTTTCCCATCGACGGTGAAATTCAGGTTGTTGTAATAACCGCGATCTGTTTCTTTGGAAAAATAAAACCTGGTATTGCCCCCTTTTAGTTTTTGCTTGCAGAATGCCGACTTTCTGGATTGAAATGCATTGCCCCAAAGATGTACCCAAATCTCCGTCATTGCCTGTGGGGCATGGTTCACGTATTCGAATTCAACAGCGCCCGACAGCAGGTGTTGCTTATCGTCGAGTGAAACATGAATGGTATAATTGACTTCCTGTTGAAAATACGCCGGGGTTTGGGCCGGCAACAAGCAAGGCGCCAGAAGAAAAAAAAGCAGTTGTTTCATTTGAAATTGTTTGAGGGCAAAAATAGTGGCTATACTTCCTGAATATGTGTACCGATCACCCACCGGTTGTCGCCAATTCGGTGCCAACCGTTGTTACTGGTTTCGAATATGGTTACGGTTGCGCCTTTTTTAAGTTCGCCAACCTTGTCAAAGGTGGTGCCTGGCCCTTTTCTCACATTGAGGAAGGTATTTGTTACCGTTCCTTTTCTGCCTGCCGAAGGAGCCGGAGCGCCATTAGACGCAACCACCGCAATATGGTCGGCGCTCACAAACCGGTTTGTTCCGATGCGCCAAAATCCAGACACCTTTTCAAGCAAATCCACGATGGCTCCATTTTTGAGTTCATCCACTTTGTCAAAAGAAGTGCCCGGTCCTTTACGCACGTTGAGGTATTTGGAGGTCACTTTGCCACGCATAGTAACCGGCTGTGTGCTGCCTCCCGTATTGGACGACCCATTGCCTGTATTGGGATTTGATGATCCGCCGCCGGCCAAATCGATGGCCATTTGCACCGCTTTTGCGGCATTTAAACGGCCATAGCCCAGACGCTGTGAGTGTCCATTTGAATCATATCCGCCGACAATTTTATCGGTTGAACGGCGCAAAATATCTTTGATTTGAGCCAGGGTAAGGTTTGGGTTGGCCGTGAGCATGAGCGCGCAGGCGCCCGCTGCCAGCGGAGTAGCGCTGGAAGTGCCACCGAATTTGCTGGTATAAATATGCGACAATGAATTGCCCACAACTTTCACGGATGCCGTTGTTATAGAAACGCCGTCGTTACCATTGGAAGGTGCGCAAATAAATGCATTAGGGCCATAGAAGGTATAACTGGACGACTCATCAAGGCTATTTGAAGCGGTAACGCATATCACATCCGGGTGTGTACCGAAATCGGATATCGGACGGGGAATGTGGTTTGTACGCTGGCTGGCATTTCCGGCAGCAATAAAGATGGGCAAACCTTTGCCGTTTCTTCCTTCTCTTGCCACGCGGGCTATCGTATTTCTGATAAAGGTAGACAGCGGCACAGGATCAGGGAAGCCCAGGCTACAAGAGATAATATCTGCATTATTGAGCAGTGCATGTTCAAATGCATTGGCAATCGCATCGTCGCTTAATACATCCAGTTTGATGGGAATGATTCGGGAATTGGGCGCAGCCCCCATTACCCCTTGCGCATCCTGCGCGCCTGCAGCTACAGCAGCGCATGATGTACCATGGCTATAAACCCGCCAGTTACCTTCGTCATCCTGCCACCAGGGTGATGCATCACTGCTCCGGTTTGCAGCATTGTACGCATTTTTGATTTTCGTGCCATCGCCTCTCAGGGCGGGGTGTTCTGTATCGAATCCCGTATCGATCACGGCAATTTTGATATTTTTCGACCCGGTACTTTGTAACAAGTTCCAGGCTTGCCTGATTTTGGCATCGGCGCCTTTTTTAAACTGGTTGGATGCAAAAACTGCGTTTGGCAGGTCAATAATTGGAACTTGTCCTCCTGAGTTTTCATGGTGCCACTGCGTGGTGATAAACTTTCCGGAAGGCATTAGAAAATCTTCCGTAACAGGTTTTGTCATAAACTCAGGTTCCGCCACAGCAACATTGCGTTTTTTCTGCAACAGCATGGCACATTTGACCGGATTGGGCGACTCAGGTGTGACGGTTACCCGGTATGCTTCCGGGCTTACCACTTGCCTGATATTGAGCCCAAATTCATCGAGCGTAGCCATTTGCTGTTCATACGCCGTGCCTGGTTTGAATTCGACATACAAATGACCTGTTGGGATCAGACCGGAACCTTCATCGTCATTGACAATCCACACGTGGGTGCCTACCGATACATCCGGACGGGCGCGCAACTGATCGAGTTTATTATCGACGCCCCGTTTTATTTTTACAATTTCGAAGTCGCGTATTTTTTCATTTGCTGCAACCTTGCGTTTTGAAGGCGCGCTCATTCCCGGTTTAAGCCTGATGGCAGCTTTCGTTTTGCTTTTGCTGATGCTGATTTCTTCACCGCCGAATTTCAAAACGGCTTTATTCATTTTTTTTGCCATGTTCGTTGCGTTAATCGGGTTAATCAATGAGTAAAGGCTTCATGGGCAATGACAAAAATACAAATTACCGAAAAAGTGCCTGAATGATTTTGCCGGTTGATCCGTTTGGCTCCATGATGCGAAGCATGGCCGACAGGGTTGGAGCGATATCGGTGATGCTGACCGGCTCGAATGAAACGCCGGGTTTGATATTGCCACCGTACCAGAGCAAAGGCACGTGCGTGTCGTAAGGATAGGAGGAACCGTGTGTGGTGCCGCCTTCTTTAAAGTATTTGTCGTCGGCATGCCAGGCAGGGTCAAGCTGGTACAGAATTTCGCCAGAGCGGCGGGGGTGTATTCCCCTTCGCAGTTCCGGGGCAAATGGATATTCGAAAGGCAGGTGTTCCAATTCATCTCTTGAGAAGACATCATAGACTCCGGGCATCGACCTTAATGTTTGACTGATTACATCTGCGACATCCACTGGGTTCATATCGAAACCTGCAATGGCGTCCCAATTTAACCAGATTTGCTGATTATTAATATTGTGAATGTAGTTTCCGGGACTCCCGAAATTCAGTTCAATGGCCTTTTCCAGTTTTTCCTCCAGCTTGCTTTCGTCAAAAACGCCGGTGGGCATACGCAGTTCTGCGAGGTGTTCAGGTGTTTCGGCTGCGCCGTGGTCAGCAGTTAAAAATACAAGCACCTGATCTTTGCCAAACTGTTCATCCAAAAATTTCAACAACCTTTCAATGTCGCGGTCGAGGCGTAAATAGGCATCCTGGGTTTCTTCTGCATGCACGCCGAATTGATGGCCGATATAATCCGTACTGGAGAAACTCAGACACAAAAAGTCTGTCCATTCATCTTTTCCCATTTCCATGTTTTGAATGGCATCCAAGGCGAAATCAAGGGTCAGAGAATTGCCGAAAGGGGTAAAACGGATGACGCTTACATTGCCTATTTTTTGACGGATTGCCTGCAAGTCGTACGGCATTTCACCCTGGAAATGATTGAAATATTTGCCATCTTCATGGTGTTTCCAATCCGCAAAACTTTGGGAATAATCCTTTCCAGCCAACTTGTCCCACTTGGCGGACAGGTATAGTTCCGGGCGTTTTTTGGCGTTAAAATCCTGCACCCACTGAGGCAATTGCGTAGAATCGGGGTAATAGGTGGAGGTTATCCAGTTTCCGCTCACATCATCGAACCAATAAGCGGCATTGGGAATATGCCCCGCGGGCAGTATACTTCCACGGTCTTTGAGGCAAACACCCACTACTTTTGAACGGAAGCTGTTGCTCATCCGAAGTTCATCGGTGATGGTACTTGAAAGTAAAACAGCCGGAGAATGTTGTCCTACTTTTCCAATTGTTCCGCCCACGGTTGAATACCTGACATCGGAGGTAACGTATCTTTCTTTTTTTGTGTCCGAATCCCACCATTCATTGGCTATTATACCGTTCACGGAAGGTGTTGTACCGGTGTAAATGGCCGCATGACCTGGCCCTGTGTAGGTTGGAACGTAGTTAAAGTGGGTGTTTTCGCAGGAAAATCCTTCTTTTAACAACCGTTTGAATCCACCTTCTCCATAAGATGATTCATACTTGTAGAGGAAATCGTACCGCATCTGATCTACGGTGATACCGACGATCAATCGGGGGGTTGCCCGTCCTGTATGTTGGGCGTTTAAAAAAATGGAAGGGCAGAAAACTAAAAAAAGCGGTAGAAAAAGGCGGTTCATATTTGATTGGTTGTGTTTCAAAGATTGATCACTTTTCGGCGCAGTTCGAAATGTTGACCGAGATAAACTTTCCGCACCATTTCATCGGCAGCCAGTTCCTCTGCCGTTCCGGAACGCAGGATACTGCCTTCGAACATGAGGTAGGCCCGATCAGTGATACTCAGTGTTTCCTGAACGTTGTGATCGGTGATCAAAATACCTATTTTTTTGGTTTTGAGTTTAGCGACGATGTACTGGATATCTTCCACGGCAATCGG
>JAEUUR010000294.1 GCA_016787465.1 Saprospiraceae bacterium
AACAAAAAACCGTCAGCCAAAAAATCAGCATGGTTTTTTGGCCAAGCCATGGCACAAAAGCAGGAAGGGATGTTGGGAGTTGGGACAAAGGCAGTTGGAATGTACTCATGTAATTCGGTTTAGATTATGAAAAAACAACGTCAATCCACTGGATTGCGTTTACAAGCAAATTTTCAAACAACAACATAGCCCACATTGGGCAGTCTCATTCGTATTTGAGACAGTCAATATGCGCAAAAACCGGGCCGAAGCAACTGCCCCGGAGCAACTATACAGTTATTGTAAAAGGTTTTTACCCGTTCGGATAAACATAACGGCGCACTTCGTCGCCGGAAACAGATTGGTCGCACAATATAAACAACCGTTCAATCACGTTGGCCAGCTCACGTATGTTCCCCGTCCAGTTGTGTTCCTGCAGGGCTTTTACGGCGTCTGGGGTGAAATTCTTGGGCGCATGCCCGTAATCATCGGCGATGCGGCGGTTGAAATGCTCGAGCAACAGCGGAATGTCTTCCCTGCGTTCGTTGAGGGACGGAACGCGTACCACGATGACTGCCAGGCGGTGGTACAAATCCTCACGGAATCGGCCGCCGGCAATTTCTTCGCGCAGGTCTTTATTGGTAGCGGCCAGCACACGCACGTCGACTTTAATTTCTTTGTTGTCGCCTACACGGGTGATTTTGCTTTCCTGCAGGGCGCGGAGCACTTTGGCCTGGGCATCGAGACTCATGTCACCGATTTCATCGAGGAATAGCGTGCCTCCGGTGGCAGATTCGAACTTGCCGGCTTTGTCGGCAATAGCGCCGGTGAACGATCCTTTTTTGTGGCCGAACAATTCACTTTCGATGAGTTCCGAAGGAATGGCGGCGCAGTTGACTTCTACCAATGGCCCGTCGGCGCGGTTGCTTTTTTCGTGGATCCATCGGGCGACGAGTTCTTTACCCGTTCCGTTTTGGCCGGTGATGAGCACACGGCTGTCGGTGGGCGCCACGCGTTCTAGCATCTTTTTGATTTCCAGGATGGGCGCGCTTTCACCGATCATATTGACGCCTTTGGCGGCTTTCACTTGTTTGCGCAGCACCTGGGTGGTGTTTACCAACTCGCTGCGGTCGAGCGCATTGCGCACCGTGATGAGCATGCGGTTCAGATCGGGTGGTTTGGAGATAAAATCGAAGGCGCCTTTTTTAACGGCTTCCACGGCGGTATCGATGGTGCCGTGTCCGCTGACCATGATCACAGGAGTTTCAGGAGAAAGGATCTGCAAACGTTCAAGGGCCTCTATGCCGTCCATTTTCGGCATTTTGATGTCGGTAATGACGACATCGTATTTTTCTTTTTGCACTTTAGCGACGCATTCGAGGCCGTCAACAGCCTCATCAACTTCATACCCCTCAAATTCAAGAATATCGCGCAAGGTCCGGCGGATAGGGGTTTCATCATCAACGATTAGAATTTTTGCCATTGGCTGTGATCCTGGATTTAAAATGGATTCAAAAAGTGTTGGGTGTGGCAAAGGTAAACGCCGACGCTGCTGATTTCATCAAAAGGAAGGAAAAAATGAAAGGGGTTTTACGGATGGGTGGTTTTTGATGGAAAGGGGTAGGGTTTGGGAGGTGGCGGGAAATGAAGAAGCATGGCTGACATTTGAAATGTTGACTTTGTAAATTGAGTAGATTACATTAAATTGCAGCAACTTTTAACCTTAAAATTTTATGCCATGAAAAAAAACCATTTTTTTCTCCTGATTTTTATGCTATTTTGTAGTATTGGCACATTGAAGTCTCAGGCGCCCGATATTCAATATCATGGCCCACATCCAACTTACGAACAAGCATTTTATGTTAAAGTTTATTTCAATTACATTGCACCTGGAAACCTATGAAGCGGATTACCACCGCGCCAGACATCATTTTTTTATCGGAAACTTCATTGCAGCCGACAATATTTTCTCTACCCTGCCTTCAAAATATGGACTCACCGGCGA
>JAEUUR010000343.1 GCA_016787465.1 Saprospiraceae bacterium
TTTTATGCCTGAAATGCGGGCAAAGAGGGTAGCTCCTCCAATGGCCACGATTTGAAGAATCAGAACCAGTAAAATCAATCCGGACGACGAAAAGTGTAATTCCTTTTTCGCAAACGTGGAAGCCAGAAACAACACGGCCTGCACCCCGGCATTGTAGCAAAAGAAAGAAGCTAGAAATGACAATGCGTTGGAATCCTGCCGCAGGTTGCGCCAGGCCTTGCGAATTTCCTCATACCCTTTAGTAATTAGATGGTTGGACTTGCCTTGTGCAACGTCTTCCGGCAACCGTTTTAGGGGTATTTGAGCAAATCCTATCCACCACAAACCCACCATCACAAAAGCAGTAGGTACAGCTTTTAAACCTGCGCTGAACCCAAACCATTCATAGTTCATAATGATAATCAGGTTGGCCACCAGTAGGATCACACTCCCTATAAACCCATAGCTGAACCCTTTGGCGCTCACATCGTCGTATCGGTCCTCCGTTGCGATCAGAGGCAAAAAAGAGTTGTAAAATACAATACCGCCGGCACAGCCGATGGTGGCCAAAATAAACACGGTAACTCCGATCCACAAAGTATTCATGCCGGTAAAAAACAGGAGCGACATACAGGCCAAAGAGCCCAACAAGGTGAAAAAACGCAAAAAATCCTTCTTCCGGCCGCCATAATCGGCTATGCCCGACAACAATGGCGAAATCAATGCAATAATCAAATAAGCCAGGGAAATGCTCCAGGCGTACAGGGTGCTGTCCGACATGCGAAGCCCGAACACATTCACTACATCGTTGGTCAGTTCAGAAAAATAATCTGGAAAAATCGCTACAGTGATTACCAGCGCATAAGCCGAATTGGCCCAGTCAAAAAACGCCCAGCCATTGATCACACGTGGGTTGTTTTTTGCGGTGGAAAGATTGTTTTGAGTCATATCGGCAATTCGTTTGTTTTGAAAAAAGGAAAAACTTAGCTGTGAACCTTGAGTTTCGAGCCAACTTTGATGAAAAATCAATCGATATATTATGCTTTGGATGTCTGCTATTCATGAAATTCAAATAAGTAACGTTCATCGTATGGGATTTCGAATTTTTGCAAAAAATCCAAATACTCTTCATGGAACGTCTTGGTTTTATGGTGTTCTTTTTGATTCAGCACATATTTGGCGACCGAATCCAATTGGGAATGCGCATAGGTAAAACAGCCATATCCATCTTGCCAAGCGAACTTGCCAGGTAAAAACCGGTTAGTATTGATAAATTTTGTTGCTCCAACTTTTATGTCTGCTACCAATTCAGAAATTTTCACAGTTGGTTTGAAGCCAATGAAAATATGGAGATGATCGGGCATCCCATTGATGGCAATGAGTTTTTGATCTCGCTCCTTTATAATACCCGTGATGTATTGGTACAAGCGTTCCTCAAAAGACGGCAAAATCAGATTTTCCCGGCCTTTTGGCGAAAATACGATCTGGGCGTACATCTGGGTATAAGTGTTAGCCATGTGCGAAAACTAAGTTGACGTATAAAAAGCCGCGTAGCGGCGACTCCGTTTATAGAACCGTAATGAATTCATCCATGAGCCGCGTAGCGGCGGCGCGAAATGGTGTCGCCGCTACGCGGCTTTCACCATGTCTGTATGGTTTCTATAAACGGAGGCGGGGCTACGCCCCTTTTTTCATGTTTTGATACCGGGCACCCAAAATGATCAAATAAAGAAAAACTTTAGCCATGATTCTTGATTTGTACGCTCAGGTTTCACCGGTCAGGTTTTAACAAGCTTACTCCACCACCACTTCATCCAGAAATAGCCACGCTCCGTTTCCGGCGCCCGGTGCATTGGCAGGAATGACGCCGAAGGTAGTGGCAACCAGTTTGAGGTAACGCCCCTGGGCGCCCGGCGTATCTAGCATTACGGTTTCGACCGAAATGCCCTGCATGGCGTCCGCATCGATGACTTTTTCAGCAAGCTTATGGAAATTTACCCCATCGTCGGAAACATACACCGCCACCGATCGGGGAGGGTAAATCCAGGACACTTTGGAATTGACAAAATGCGTCGTCACCTTCTCGAAACGGGTTGTGGCGCCAAAATCAATCACCGGGTCAATGTCGTGGTTCACGAGGGCGACCCAATTATTCCAGGCTTTCATCACACCGACGACACCGTTGGTCAGCGCATACTGTTCGCCGCCGGTGTATTTGTCGGGGGTGCGTGGCATGGTATATGGCTTGCCGCTTGCTTTATGAACGAGATATTTCACCGTACGAACTTTCCCTAGCGGCCTGCCGTTTTTGAAGGCAGCCGATTTTACGGTGGTTGATTGTTTGATTTCAAAGGGCTCGGTGTACTTGTTGGCCAGGCCGGTAGGATCGGTACCGTTGGTGGTATAGCGGATTTCCAAATCTGGCAAGTTGCCTTTTAGGGCTATTTTCCCTTTTGAAAAGGAGGCGCTTAAGTCATAAATAGCTTTCGAATAGTTGACATTCCGGGCTTCCAGCCGGTTGAAATGAGTGAGTAACCGGCGGCTGAAATCGTTAAAGTCTTTTTGCGACGATGCTGTCCAGGCAATCTCCGCCAGCGCGCACGCACGCGGGAAGGCCATGAATTCTACTTTGTCGGATGTTTTGATGTATTCCGTCCAGATGTTACCCTGAACGCCCAGAATGTGCTGAGCTTCTTTGGCATCAAAATCGGCAGGTACGGGGTCGTATTCGTACACTTTTTCGAGCGGCAGAAACCCGCCGATAGCAAGGGGTTCCGTAGCTGGGTCGCTTTGGTAATAGTCGAAGTAAACATGGGAGGTGGGCGTCATGATGGCATCGTGCCCGGCCCGTGCGGCAGCGATACCTCCTTCGGTGCCGCGCCAGCTCATCACGGTAGCGTTGGGCGCCAGCCCGCCTTCCAGAATTTCATCCCAACCAATCAACGCTTTTCCGTGTTTGGTCAGCATTTTTTCAGCGCGCCGGATGAAGTAGCTCTGCAATTCGTGCGCGTCTTTTAGTTTTTCATCATGCATTCGTTTCTGGCATTTGGCGCAGTTGTCCCACCGTGTTTTTGGGCATTCATCGCCGCCAATATGCACATATTTACCTGGAAACAAGGGGATGACCTCTTCCAAAACACCCTCCAGAAATGAGAAGGTGGCTTCGTTGCCCGCGCAAAAAACGTCGTCAAAAACGCCCCATTTTTTTGCGGCTTCATAAGGCCCGCCAATGCAACCCAGTTCCGGATAAGCCGACAGGGCGGCCAGCGCGTGCCCCGGCATCTCAATTTCCGGGATAATCGTGATGAATCTCTTTTGGGCATAAGAGACCACCTCCTTAACCTCTTCCTGGGTGTAATAACCGCAGTATTTCAAGCCGTCATATTTCTGAGGCTCGTCGGAGTAATGGCCCGATAAAGTTTCATTTCTGCAGGCCGCAATGGTTTGCAGTTTGGGGTATTTTTTGATTTCAATACGCCAGCCCTGATCTTCGGTGAGGTGCCAGTGAAACACATTCAATTTGTGAACAGCCAGCAGGTCGATGAATTTTTTTACAAAACTGACCGGAAAAAAGTGCCTGCCTACATCGAGGTGCATGCCGCGGTAGGAGAACCGGGGTTGATCCCTGACGGTGCAGGCAGGAGCCACCCAACCGTTGGGTTTGTTCACCGCCCGCGGACTGCCGATTTCCGCAGGGAAAAGTTGCAGCAGCGTTTGAACGCCATAAAACGCACCGGCTGCCGAAGATGAACGTATGATGACATGTCCGGTTCTGACCTCCAGTTCGTACGCTTCCGGGTGGGTCATTTTGGGGTCGCGAAGCAGGTAAATCCCATTGGAGCCCGGCTTGTTTATCTTTTTGTTGTAAAACTGACTGATTGGTTGAAAACCGGTTGATGCTTTAAAAGTCAGCATCAGGTATTCAGCTACGGTCGACCAATCGTCGTTACCCGATGGGCTATAAATTTTGGTATCTTTGTTTAATATAAAAGCGCCGTCTGCTGCTTCAACCGAAGCGGGTTTGGGAATGATGTCGATGGAAGGAGCAGGTTGGCAGGCGGAAATAACGGGGAATGTAAGTAAGAGGGTCAGAATTCGAATCAGCATTTCGTTGGCAGGTGTTTTTGCCTGCAAGGTAAACTGCCGGTGCAGGAAAAAATCAAATTTCGGCAAATAATGCAGCGGTAACTTCCTTCTTTCTCGCCCTGGCTACCGGCACTTTGCTGCCGTCGAGTAAGGTTAATTGTTCGCCATCCATTTTTTGCACCTGGTTTTTGGCAACGATAAACGATTTATGTACGCGAATAAAGTGACTTTCGGGCAGGGTGTCTTCCAGGTTGTTCAAACTTTCGAGGGTAACGATTTTGTCTTTACCGGCATAAATTTTCACGTATTCTCTCCATCCCTCTATATATCGAATTTCAGAAAAAGGCACTTTGACCCAAGCGCGGTCAGCTTTGACAATGAGCGTTCCCTGCGCAATATCGGGACCTGCTTCCTGACGCGTCCGAATCAACGCACGCGCTTTTTCAACGGCATGTGTGAACCGTTCAAAAGAAAAAGGTTTGAGCAGGTAGTCGGCGGCATCCAGATCAAAGGCTTCCACTGCGTGTTGCGGATAGGCCGTGGTAAAAATGGTAACAGGCACCCTTGATATGGAACGCAACAGGTTGATGCCGCTCATGATGGGCATCTGAATATCAAGAAATAATAAGTCCACAGGTTCGCTTTGAAGCAGTTCGATGGCTCTTACCGGGCTCCGGCTGGTTGCCGCCACCTCCAGACCAGCAGTGTCTGCGACGAACTTTTCTAGCAGCTGGATGGCAAAATGTTCGTCGTCGACGATCATGCAACGGAGGGTATTAGTCTCTAACTCCTGGTTTTTCATTTTTAATCGCGGATTAATCTGATTCAACGTTGCTGGTGTAAGGTTAGCTCTGCCCTGAAAAGGTTGCGTTCGGCTTTTGTTAAAAAATGATGCCGGTTGGTGTAGTGGTGTTCCAACCTGCGGTTAATGTTCATTAACCCGACGCCGCCTACATCGTCTTTTTGATGGTCGTTGGGATCAAACGTGTTTTCAATAACAAACTGCAAAAAGCCGGGTTCTATTTTTAATTGGATGTTCAGCAAACCTTTCGGATTAACTTCCAGATCGCTGTGTTTAAAAGCGTTTTCTACCAAAGGCAACAAGAGTAATGGTTCAATGACGCATTTGGAAACATCTCCATCAACCTTAAATTGAATCGGAAGCGGCGATTCGGACTTTAATTGAAATAATTCGATGTAGGATTTGATGTGATCCAGTTCTTTGCGGAGCGGAATTTTTTCGGCTTGTGCATCGTAGGTGACGTAGCGCAGCAGGTCGCTTAACCGAAGTACCATCTCCGCTGTTTTGGGATGTTGAATGGTAGCCGCGGAATAAATGTTGTTGAGGGTATTGAACAAAAAATGCGGGTTGATCTGCGCTTTGAGGTAGTTCAGTTGCGCTTCGATATGCAGCGTTTCCAACTCCCGCCGGTTTTCCAGTAATTGATACAAACCGCTGAAAACGAGTAAGA
>JAEUUR010000359.1 GCA_016787465.1 Saprospiraceae bacterium
TGTTTCCGTATTCGAAACGAGAATTTGGTAGGTACCTGCAGCATCAACCAGTGGTGTTTGAGTGTTTTCTCCTTCTACAATATGGCCATCCGCAGTTACCCAGTTATAAGTAAAATTAGAACCTTGAGAAGAACCGGTGCCATTTAATTGTACTTGTGCTGTGTTGCAGTTCAGGTTGCCTGGTGTTTGTGCAGAAGCCGTAGGCGGCGTCGTATTTGATGCAACCGTTGCTGTCGATGTAGCGGAACAACCGTTGTCTGGATCTGTAAGAACGAGGTTATAATCACCGGCGGTCTGAACGGTGAATGAGCTTAGGTTCGAGGTGAAGCCGTTCGGTCCCGTCCATGCATAAGTTGCATTGGTGTCGGGCGTAGTAGCTGTAACTAATGCTTCTGTTACCACACATGTGATTGATCCTGCAGTGGTGGATGCCGTTGGTGGATTGGTATCAGAAATTACCTGAGCAGTCGCTGTATTCGTGCAGCCTGTCATAGTATCGGAAACAATAACCTGGTATGCTCCTGAGTTGTTTACCGATGGATTTTGCACATTGGACTGGTAGCCGTTTGGACCGGTCCATGCAAAGGTTGCATGGTTCGAATTTGTTGCCGTGTTGATGGTTACGGTGTTGTTGCTGCAGGTCAGGCTTCCACCCGTTGTATTTACACTTGGAGGAAGGTTGTTGCCGGTAACGTTGGCGGTTGAAGTTTTTGTACAGCCGTTACTTGTGTTTGTGACTACAAGGGTATACACACCGGGAGCGCCAACAGTTGGACTCAAGGTGTTTCCATTGGAGACTACATTTGGCCCGGTCCATGCATATGCAAAGTTGTTTCCGGTGGAGCCAGAACCGGAAAGTGTAACCAATGGTTGCGGGCAAGAAACAGTGCCATCAGGCCCGGCATTTGCTGTTGGATAAGTAATGTCGGCATTGACTGTTACCGTTCTGAATGTAGCGCAGGTGCTTACAATATTTGTGACTTGCAATGTGTAGTTGCCTGCATTATCTACAGTCGGGAACAAAGTGGTGCCGCCGGAAACGATATTTCCGCCATTTGAAGCAAACCATTGGTAAACAAAATCGGGGCCTGTATCGGATCCTGTGCCATTCAATTGAATACTTAGGTTTGAACAGGTGATGCTGGGCGGATTAGCAACCTGTGCAGTTGGGTAAACGGCTGGGGCTAACACATAGGTAACTGAACTGGTGCAACCTTCTGCATCGGTAACAGAACATCTGTAAGTTCCGGCGCTTAATCCCTGGGCGGTTTCGCCAAATTGACCGTTCGACCAGTTGTAATTATATTCGGATTCCCATCCACCTACGCCGGAAACAGTGATGCTCCCGGGAACGCCATTGCAGCCAACCAGTTGAACATCAACTACTTCTGCACTTAAAGGGGCGTTCGGCTGGAAAATGTCGATTGGATCAGAAACGAATGATTGGGTGCCTGAATAAATGGTTACTGTGTAGGTGCCGGCTGGCAAATTGGCGACATCTTGCGTAGTCGCTCCATTGCTCCAACTATAGGTATATGCGCCGGTGCCGCCATCAGGTGTAATGTCGATTGCACCGGTAGATGTGCTGTAGCATCGTGCATTCGTGGTAGAATTAACAGAATACGACAACGGAGGTAAACTGCAATGCGAATTTTTGAATGACCAAAGACCCGACATGGAAAGCTGACCAGCTTCATACACTTTCTTGTCAAATGGACATACATAAAAGATCGTAGGGAAATATGCGATTTGATATGAACCTGCGATGCTGGCATCATCAATGATCGGGTAGGGGGTGCCTGTTACCCAGTCCCCTTGTGTGCCGCCAACGCATCCGGAAGGGCCGTAAAGGCATGCGGTATTGGTGGCGTTATCTCCTTCAATGTAAAAAGCAAACGCTTCATCGGTACCGGGAGGGCCGTAAGTTTCCCAAAGGTCTCTGAAAGCATGCGAATTGTGGTATCCCCAACATGGGCCGCACCAGGTAGCTGAAACATCAATAAAAACATGTTTGCCAGCGTCCAGGAGGTCGTAAAGATGGTGTGTATTGCCATCTATGTCGGTGCCGACGAAATCAGGCGCAATACTCCCATCTGGTATTTGCGAGTAGGCTAACTGCCACCCGAAACAACAGAAAAAACTGAGTAAAAAGATTTTTTTCATAAGAAGTGAGGAAAATTAATATGGTGAATTTCAACGGATAAATGTAGTGCGATTGTTTAACTAATAAGTCTAAAAGCAGAAAATTTTGTGCAAATGCAAATGAGCCGACAAAGGCATCGTATAGAAGTTTTTTAATTTTAATCGCCTGAGTTTCTTTCAAGCTTGTAAGCTGCAACAGCGCTCCCTGTTCCTGCTATTGCAATCTGCTTAAATTGATCAAAGTGAAACACAAAACGTGTAGCGCCATCCAATGGAAATCCGACATATCTGTTGTTCCTGCCTTCCCAATAATCTATTTTATGTTTTTTTTGAAATAACATCCCAAGACCAAGTTCCGTTTCAAAAATAGCGTCCGGTTTTTCTTTCAACGGGCGTTCAATACGTCTGTCCATTTGATTTGGTGCCAATGTATAAAAACCCACCTGTTTGCCTTGCAGCGCCCAGATGCCTGGCGTGTTTTCAAACCGGCCGGCAATAGTCAGGTAGGGAGTTTGTTGTGGCGACTGATCATTTTGCAGCGACATAGCTATAACTTTACCATCAAGGGCACAAATGGCAACTTTCCCTAATTGGTTGATACAAACAAAGGCAGGTTGCTTTTTGTGCGGAAGTACCACAATGGGCGTTTCAAACCTGCCTGAAAGCTGCACCTTTTTGAACCTGTCAAATCCATCACTATCAAATACAGACAACTGGCTGTTTTGATCTAAACAAGCTAAATAATCCTTGCCTTGATATTGTATGTGCGACAATGGTAATTTGCTGGGTGCTGGGGTAACCAAGGGATTCCATCCTTGCAATGCTCTTCCATCGAGGCGATAACCGTAAATGTGTCCATTTGTACATGAAATAAAATAACAAGGTTTGTCTTCCTTGTTAAAATATACAAGCGATATCGGCGCTTCGGTGCTGGTTTTTAATGTTTGAGGGTAGCCGGGCGCCAGTTGTCCCGACTCGTCCAGCAACCATATTTGTTCTGCAGTGTTAAAAATGAATCCGATTCTTCCTTTATCCAAAGCACGAACACCTATTATACCGGATAACATTTTTGAACCGAGTCTGCGTTGCCATAATACATCCCCATCCAGGTTCAAACAATACAAAACAGAAGTTGCATCCTGTGCAAAAAACAAGGCTTTAGAGGTTTCTCCCGGGATATCTACCTTATAAATGCCTTTCACCACCGGTGCAGCAAGTGGTGTTTCCCAATATACATCTGAGTTGGGAGGAGCAGTGGTTTGCTTTTGCGCATCAACTTTTAAAATAGCCGAGCGGTTGGCTTGTGGCAAACAATCCACACTTACCCAACCGAGTTTTGAAAACGACTGGGCGAATTCATTTTTCTGGTTTTTTCCAGGTTGATATAGAGCATTTACTACTTCTGAAAAATAATGCCCATTGATCAAAACCATCGCCCTGGATTTCTTCTGCCATCGGTCTACAAGTTGCAGAAGGTCAACGTTTTGAATCAAAGTTTGGTTGTTAATATATTTTTCAACACAAATTTCCAGCGCGTGCCTGTTGGATGCGAAAATAGCATATTCACCCAGTAAGGCACAATATGGCGTTAAAAATGAAGTCTTTGCGTCGCTCAAAAACGGAGCGAGCAGGGTGTTTGATTGAAATCCGTACATTTCGAACATCCCTATTTTATCATGAACCAGCATACCCCGTGTTTCTCCATATCGATTTAAAAATTCAGCAGCTTTGGAAGCGCTGCTGATTCCTAATATCAGCAAACGGTCGCCAGCCAAATTACTGGTAGCTGGATCAGTGGCGGCCCATGCCAATTCATTTCCGAGCCAAGGTTGGACAAAATTGGTAAAATCAGCGGCATGTTCCCCGCCAAGGGATGCTATAAAACGCAACCTGTCATTAAATCCCGCCCAAGCGCAATAGGCAGTTTGATCAGGGAGAACCGAAAGGATTTTTTCAGGAGGCGCCCCTTTCCATTGAACAGACTGATTGATCAAGCCTTTTGTTTCTCCAATGACAGTCGCCTCCTGCCGATTCCATCCAATACCTATCCATTCAAATTGATCAGCTAAAAACTCAACGGTTCGACTAACCCTACCTGCCTGATGAGCCACCCAGTTTCCTGGACGAATGATGATATTCATAGCGGAATTTGAACCAATGCGACCGATTTTTTTTTGGTTCGACCACCAGGTGCGAGGTTTTTCAAGCTGACTGATAGCGTCTTCGACGAGGTAGGAAAATTTCGAACAAATCAGTTGTTTGTTGCTTAGTGCCACTACCAGTTTTTCTGTTTTTGAAACATGAATACTGTATAAGGTATTTTGATGGAATTTGTAAGGAAACACCTTGTTTTTTGCATCTTTTCCCATCAATGCCGCTTCTAAATCTATTGCCTTTCCCAGGTCAAGGATCATAAGAGGGGCCATACTGTCTGTCGGAATCAAACTATAGGCCAGCAATAGGGTGTGGTTGGCGAAAGCGGTACGGATCTCCGAATGGTGGTGAAACAAATTTTCAACCTGTGCTATCTGCAACCAACCCTGTTTGAAAACTGACTGCTGGAGTAAATCCTTCCAAATGGAAGCCGGCAGTTTTTCCATTTCCTTTCCAGTGCTCAGCGCACTCGGTAGTGCAATTAATACACTGGTTTGCTCTGGAACAGCCCGATAAGGCCCTGGATTTTGTGGGATCAGGAATAAAAGCGCAACCAAGATGGCTAAAAAAATACTCCAACCAAATTTTTTTGCTTGGGGCTGCAGGGGCAATCGTTTTATATTGAGCATATGAAACCGGAATCAAATGCGAATTAGGGAATTTTTTTGTAATCGATTACAAAAATCTAATTTTGCATCATGGAACACAGTTTGCAAAATACAAAATTGGGCTTGAAATTACCAACTGATCCAAGGTGGGTTAATCTGGCTGAAATGGATTTGGCAGAAATTCTGACGGATCACGCTTATTGTGAGCAAAAAGCAGCTACATCATGTATTTCACTGATCCAGGCATATCCCGACCGGGTGGAAATGGTAGAGCAATTGGCGCCTATTGTTACGGAAGAGTGGGGGCATTTCAGGATGGTTTTAAAAGAATTAAAAAAGCGCGGCCTTAGCTTGGGAAAACAACGTAAAGACTTGTATGTCAACAAGTTGCTTGAATATCAAAAGAAAGGAATTTCCAAAGATGAATCCTTGTTGGAGAAACTGTTGACTTGTGCGCTTATTGAGGCGCGAAGCTGCGAACGATTCAGGTTGTTATCGCTATACTGCTCCGATCTGGAACTGCGTACCTGGTATCACCAATTTATGGTAGCTGAAGCAGAACATTACCGCTTGTTTCTTGACCTCGCCGGATTGTATTTTGGCAAGGAAAAAGCATGGAATCGTTGGCAGGAGTATCTAAAAGCGGAAGCAGGCATAATTGACGAACTGGAAACGCGCGGCGATCGGATGCACTGATGAAAATCAAATTTTGAACTTATTGATTTTACCCTCTTCCCCGAAAAGTTCTTTGGAAACTTTGTTGTATGCTGCGGCAGCTTCCTCTGCAGTGTCGTACATCCCGATATGTTTGGCTTTACCTTGTATGGAGATAACTGCGCGGTATCGTTTGTGTTCACGGTAAACGCCCGTGTAACCTGTGCTGCTGCTCGTTTTTCGCTGCCTGCTGGCAACTGAGCGGGATCTGAACAACAAGTTTTCTACCCTGCAATCAAGTTTGTCGCCATTTTTGGCGCCGACAAGTCGCTTGGATTGGCTTTTTTCACCGGGTATAAACTTTTCCGCGATTAATTTGTGAAGATAGTATGTTTCGGTTTTGTATGTGTTGTCCGCCCTGCGCCATGTTTTTTGAAAAACGGCGCAGCCGCTAGAGTGCCTTCGAAGATTGTTGATCAAATCAATTTCTACGAAGTAAGGATCGGAGGTAAGCCATTCATAAGTGGCGCTGTCCAGGCGAACGGATTCGTCTGAATTCTTTAATTTAACTTTGTAAATCACGGCCTAGTGTTCTGTTTTCGGAAGTGAAGATTGTACACACTTGGTTTTACGAGGCCGTCAAGGTTGTATTGATTCAACACACAAATAAACAAGTTTTTAATTTGTTGTAAGACATTTTTTTCAAGCGGCTGCTTAAAGTTTTTTAAATGAAACAAAACGATGATACCCATGTTGCTGAATTCTGGCTGCATTTGCCACCGGAACTTGCAGTAAATCAGCCTGTTAGCGAGGTACTAAAATACCTTGAAAGCAAATATGGGCGTGACTTTTACGATGTTTTTGAAAACGGCTATTATGCTTCCCCAGTTCTTGCAGAAAAGTGCTGCAACTGGCTAAAACGCGCAAATACCGTTGGTATCAATGTTCGTACGATTGGCAACTTTTGGTCTGTCATTCCCTATGCGCTCACATTACCAAAAGCTCAAAATGCCATTCATCTGCTTCAGATTTTTGAACCTGGCGTTGTTTCAAGTTTATACGTCCCAACCAGTTGGAATATTAATCCTGAGTTTTTCAGTTCAAAGCTAT
>JAEUUR010000361.1 GCA_016787465.1 Saprospiraceae bacterium
GTGCGCACCTTTGCCTTGAAAGGTGATGAATTGATCTCAAGAGCGCCACTCCCATACAGCGAAAGTGAAACTTCCCCTTTCTTTTTGCAAGCAATGGAAACCTATTCAACGGTCAACAACATCAATGCGAACGGCGCCGGCGCCTACGACGGCAAATGGCGCGGTGAATTCTGGAGCGACGATATGGTAGGAGTAACCTTCGGCCCGCCTTCCCGGTTGCTGGCCATCGCAAATCAGGTGGTCGCACTGGAGGATATCGACCTGGCTACATGTGCCGAACTTTATGCTAAAATCGGAATGGCCATGAGCGATGCAGGCGTATCCGTCTGGAAATCAAAATACATTTACAACGTAGAACGCCCTATTTCCTACATCCGGCGCGTAGTAAGCCAGAAATTCCCGGAGGCAGCCAACTGGAAATCCAACCTGAATCACCCATACAACGGAACCACCGGATTCACACCGCCGTTCCCTGCATACCCATCCGGCCATTCAGGGTTCGGTGGAGCAGGTACGCGCATCCTCTCCGCTTTCTTCGAATACAACGATCAGCACCCAGGCGGTTATACGTTCACCGATTATTGTCACAAAAACAGGACGGAATTTATTGGTACACCACGCACTTTTTCTTCTTTTAAAGAACTGGGCGATGAAGATGCATATTCACGTATCCCTCTGGGTGTCCATTTCCGGATGGATTGTGAAGAAGGTGTGCGCTTGGGAGAATTAGCCGCTCAACGCGTACTTGAACTTCCCTGGAAAAAATAGAACAGTTCTTTGGATAAAATTCGAATGTTACTAGAAGGGTTTTATATCTTTAGGGGCGTCCATTTTTGGGCGCCCCGTTTTTATAAAATAAGCTGTTATGGATACCACCACCACCCCTTTGCTCGATAAAAAAACGATTGCATACAAAGCGCTCGACAACAAAACCGTGCTCGAAAAAGCAACCGAATATTTTAACGGCGATACCCTCGCCGCCGGCGTATGGTTGAATAAATACGCCCTAAAAGACGCCTTTGGCAATGTGTATGAGCAGGACCCGGATGCCATGCACCACCGCATTGCACGCGAACTCGCTCGCATCGAATTGCTGTACCCCAACCCCATGCCCGAATCGGATATTTACGAGTTACTGCGCGAATTTCGGTTCCTCATTCCACAAGGCAGCCCGATGGCAGGCATCGGGAACCCTTTTCAGGTGGTGTCTCTGTCGAATTGTTTCGTGATCGGTGTGGAAGGAGCGGCAGATAGCTACGGTTCTATCCTGAAAATGGACGAAGAGCAGGTTCAGTTGATGAAACGGCGCGGCGGGGTAGGTCACGATCTTTCGCACTTGCGCCCAAAAGGAACTCCCGTGATGAACAGCGCGCTCACCAGTACCGGCATCCTGCCTTTTATGGAGCGTTATTCCAATTCCACCCGCGAGGTGGCGCAAGACGGGCGCAGAGGCGCGCTCATGTTGTCGCTTTCCGTGGCGCATCCCGATATTTTACAGTTCGTTGATGCCAAACTGGACAAAACCAAGGTAACCGGCGCCAATATCTCCGTGCGCCTGACCGACGCTTTTATGAAAGCGGTGGTCGACGGAACCCGTTTCCAATTGCAGTTTCCGGTTGACGCCGCGAAACCCAAATTGACCAAAGACATCGACGCCCGGGAGTTGTGGCAGAAAATCGTTCACAACGCCTGGCAAAGCGCCGAACCCGGCGTGTTGTTTTGGGATACGGTGTTACGCGAATCGGTGCCCGATTGCTACGCCGATCTTGGTTTTCACACGACGTCTACCAATCCTTGCGGCGAAATTCCCCTTTGTCCGTACGACAGCTGCCGGTTGCTCGCCATCAACTTGTTCAGCTACGTTGATCACCCGTTCACCGAAAAAGCCGCCTTCAATTTTGAAAAATTCAAAGTCCACGCCCGGTATGCGCAACGCCTCATGGACGATATCCTCGACCTCGAACTTGAAAAAATTGAATCCATTCTGGATAAAATCGGCAAGGATCCGGAACCCGAAAGCGTGAAGCACACCGAAAGGGAACTGTGGCTGAAAATTCAGGAAAAATGCCGCAACGGCCGCCGAACCGGCATCGGCATCACAGCGGAAGGCGACATGTTGGCAGCGCTTGGTATTCGTTACGGCTCGGATGCTTCCCTGGAATTTTGCGAACAAGTGCATCGCACCCTTGCCCTGGAAGTATACCGCGGCTCCTGCGCACTCGCGCGCGAGCGTGGCGCATTCCCGATTTACGACTCCGCCCGGGAGTTGAACAATCCGTTTATTCAAAGGCTGAAAAATGCCGATCCAGACTTGTACGAAACCATGCTTCGGTATGGCCGCCGGAATATTGCGCTCTTGACGATCGCCCCCACCGGCACCACCAGCCTCATGACCCAAACCACATCGGGGCTTGAGCCGGTATTCCGTATTTCCTACAAACGCCGCCGAAAAGTAAATCCCAACGATAAAAACGCCCGTGTCACCTTTACCGACGCTGTTGGGGATTCCTGGGAGGATTATCATGTGTTCCATCCGCCGTTTTTACAATGGCTGAAAGCCAAAGGCCACGATGCCGCCGGTATCGAACAAATGCCGGAAGAAACCCTGGAGTCGATCATCCGGCAATCGCCCTGGTTCCAGGCTACGGCGGAAGACGTTGATTGGGTGAGCAAGGTGCATTTGCAAGGCCGCGTTCAGAAATGGGTCGACCACAGCATCAGCGTTACCGTCAATTTGCCGGAAGAAACCACGGAAGCCATGATTGAAAAAATCTACCTCACCGGCTGGGAGGCTGGATGCAAAGGCATGACCGTCTATCGGGAAGGGTCGCGCAGCGGGGTGTTGATCAGCGATAAAAAGCAGGAAAAAACCGAAGCGTTTGTAGAAACGTCGGCTCCGAAACGCCCACGCGAGCTGGATGCTGTGGTGTTTAATTTTATGAACAAGGAAGAACGTTGGGTGGCTGTTATCGGTATGTTTCAGGGAAAACCGTATGAAATATTCACCGGCAGGGCCTCCGATTCGTTTTCGGTGTTGTCACAGGTGTCGAGCGGTAAAGTATTGAAAATCAAAGAAAATGGCAAAAATCGATACGATTTTCAATACACCGATAAGGAGGGTTACCGCGTCACGATAGAAGGGTTGTCACGCACCTTCGATAAAGAATACTGGAACTACGCCAAACTGATCTCCGGCGTATTGCGCCACGGCATGCCGCTTCCATTTGTGGTGGATATGGTGGAGGATTTACACCTGGAAAGCGCTTCGTTGAACAACTGGAAAAACGGGGTCGTGCGCGCGTTGCGCAAGCTGATACCTGATGGCGCCAAGCCTGCCCACAATACCTGCCCCAAATGTCAAACGAGCGGGTTGGTGTATCAGGAAGGGTGTTTGTCTTGTAAAAATTGCGGGCATTCAGAGTGTAATTAAACCTGCGTGAAAACAGCCTCTCAGTATAACCCAAGCTCGATTTCAGCCGGTTCGATTTTATTTTTTAGATATCTAAACAGGTTCAGCCGACTTTGCTCTTGTACGGTGTTAAAAGAGCGGGCCTCTATTTGCAAGAGCCAATGGTGCATTCTTTGTACCATAACCGGATCGGTGGATTTCATAAAATTTGGATTATCCATGGTGGCGTAAAATGCAATTGGAGTTGCGCCCTGGTAGATGAGTATAATGTTATTGGTGTATGCTATCTCATTCAAGTATAAATCCAGGGCGGCAGAGGTATAATTTGTGCTTAAATCAGTTTTTGTGCGACTGCCAGAATTTTTTTCACGTTGCTCAAGCATGGAAAACAATTCCTTACGCAGTTTTTGGGGCATATGATCGTCGAGAAATAATTGGTTATTTTCGTAATACCTGATTTGATTCAGTATATTATCAATCACATTTCGGGTCCAATATTCTTTGCTTGGTATTTGGGAATACAAATGAGCGGCCTCTTTCCTCATTTCTTCAATTGCGGGCCATTCTCGGTAGAACGATTCAGAATCAAACTTTTTGTCTTTATAAAATGGTAATTCCCAGTTAGATCGCGCCCATACATAAAGTTTAAAAGCCAACGTATGAGGGCAAACAAGGGAATGAAAAATGGGGATTTCATTGGAAGCATAGGCAATATTTGCCTGGGGAATAAGAGTGATTTGTTCCAGGTCGGTTAAGATTTTTTCTAAAAAAGTAGTGGGCGATGTAGGCGTGTGTATGGGGAAGGAATAATCGAACACCACTTTTTGGAACATGTTTGGTACATTCAGTGCATATCGATCCAGTGAAATATTGAATGTTCTGACGATGGTGATGGTTTCTTCTGATGAAAATGGCGAATTTCCATTGATTTTATTGTAAATATTGGCTTTGGATTGATGAAGCAATTCAGACAGTATTTCTGCAACATTTTGATCGGGTGCTATCGATTTCCGTATTTCTTGAATCAGATAATTATTAAGTTCGGTGGGCATGAAGAAGGTGTTTTATAGAACGAAGTTAAATTTTATTTTGATGCAATGCAGCAGCCTTTGTTGTTTTCTCCGGCAATTTAGTCCATACTTCGCAGCCCAATCAAGATTTCTGTGAATTGTTCAGTGCATTTTGGCTGCTTATTTAACAAACAATTAACAAAAAATGCGCCCAAAAACAAGCCGATCTTGTCAAGTCTCACTTGAAAAAAATGACCCAAATCCAATTTTTGTCAAGTCCCACTTGAATAATTTTCGAAATGCCCCCGATTTTTCAAGTGCCACTTGAATTTTCATTTTGTAAGTCCATTGTTACTTGAATTTCAAATTTGCGGGATTGAAATATCCCCCTGAACTTTATATCGCGGATTTTTCGGATGAATGGATTGCGCGGATGGAGTTGTTTGATTTTTGGTAGAAATTGTGAGGAAGTCCACATCTTGAATAGGTAAAAACTCCATCCGCGCAATCCATTCATCCAATAAATCCGCGATCAAAACGAATTGAATATGAAAAACAAACTCCTTTCTCTTTCACTCTGGTGTTCGGCCATCTTGTGGCTGATGGCCTCCAACTGCCGCAAACCGGAAACC
>JAEUUR010000362.1 GCA_016787465.1 Saprospiraceae bacterium
GTGTTCGGCCATCTTGTGGCTGATGGCCTCCAACTGCCGCAAACCGGAAACCCCAATTGACCCGCTCCCGCCCGCAACCCAGGAGGGCGCCAATACCTTCGGGTGTTATATTAACGGCGAGCCTTGGGTGGCGGAGATAGCGCCGTATGTGTTGGACCCGTCGGTAAGAAAGATAGATGCTGGATATGATGAAGCTGGTATAGGATTTGAAGATGTTTTTAGGCTGGATATTTCAAGTAGAATTGTGAATGATACTACATATGAATGGATAAAATTCTTTTTTATGCCTGTTTATGAAGAAGGAGAGTTGTTAATTGGCAACTTAACTGGGATAAACGTTAATATTTATGCACTTTGGCGTGAAGGGAAATCGTACGATATTGATCTTTCTTTGCCCTGCAATTTTTATATTTCTAAATTGGATACCACAAATAATATATGTGCTGGAGTTTTTTCTTTTTCGGCGGTCTCTGTAACTACTCCAGATACCATCCAAATCACCGACGGTAGGTTTGATGTTCGTTACCAGGTTTGGTAAGTGTTTTTCCTTGCATTTTATAATAAAATAAACTCAAGTGCATCCCCTTGAGATAGTCAACATATTTTCTAACCACTAAATTTCACAAAAAATGACGAAGTTTTTCCAACTCGTCCTGCTGAATAAAAACCACGTCGCTTCTCTTGCGCGCAACGCCCACCTTCACCATTAAACTGCTCATCAGATGAACAACAAAACAGTTTCTTTTTTGATTTTATGCATCGCTTTGTTTGGCTTGTATGCCTCGTCTTGCAAACGCGACGACCCCAAAACCATCATTTCCGGGCGAGTGTCAGAATACGGAACAAACGCTCCGATTCAAAACGCAAAAGTGTATGTGCTTTGCCATTCAGGCGGCATTTTTGATCCCATACAAAATGGAAACCTGTACGACACCCTTTTCACCGACAGCGATGGCCGCTTTTACCGCGAGTACCTGGATAAAAACCTCTGCGGCGCCGCTTACCTGGCGTTTTACAAACCCGGTTACTTTTTTTACACCGATGTCGATGTAAGTACCGGAGAAAATTATTTCGAGGTAGTGCTGGACCCGGAGGCGTGGCTGCTTCTTGAAACAATTCCAGATTTGGGAATGTGGACAAGCCTCGGATTGGGAGGCTCTCTTAATCCCCATTCAGTAGAAAGTTCAAATGGCTCGGAGTATCAATTGTTCAAAAGCCGAGGCGGAAGAAAAATCGTTTTGCACTGGGGGCCTTTTTCAAACCCTTCGATCAGCTATTCGGATTCTATTTATTTGGCTCCTCATGATACCACGTTATATGCCATTCATTATTAACCATTAACACTTAAAAATTTCATTCAATGAACCACGTAACTGCTCTTGCGCGCAACACCCACCTTCACCATTAATCTGCACATCAGATGAACAACAAAACAGTTTTTTTGCTTTTCTGCTTCGCTTTGTTTGGCTTGTATGCCTCGTCTTGCAAACGCGACGACCCTAAAACCATCATTTCCGGGCGGGTAACCGAATACGGAACAAACGACCCGATTCAAAACGCAAAAGTGTATGTGCTTTGCCATTCAGGCGGCATTTTTGATCCCATACAAAATGGAAACCTGTACGACACCCTTTTCACCGACAACGACGGCCGCTTTTACCGCGAGTACCTGGATAAAAACCTCTGCGGCGCCGCTTACCTGGCGTTTTACAAACCCGGTTACTTTTTTCACGGCGATGTAGACCTCAGCAACGGCGAAGAAAATTATTTCGAGGTGGTGTTGGATCCGGAGGCGTGGCTGGAAATTGTTACCGTGCCGGATGGCGGGATTGAGCATTTACTAATTAGGGGCGATTTTTATGGCGCCTCCATTGAAATTTATTCTACTGATGGCATTCAAAAGAGGCTTTTTGAAACCAAAGGCAGCAGGTTTAGACATCTTCATTGGAGACAATGGGAAGAACCCAACGACGATATTAAATATGATTCCGTTTATGTGTCGGCACACGATACGACAATCTACACCATTCATTATTAACCGTTAACACTTAAAAATTTCATTCAATGAACCACGTAACTGCTCTTGCGCGCAAGGGCGGAAGGCCAATCCTATGCCTGCTGCTTGCGCTCCTTTTTTCAATCTTCCAATTACAAGCTCAATGCCCTGCCTACCCAAGGGCTTATGATCAGGCGTACGTCTGTATCGGCAACCTTGAACTTACGTTTGAACAAAACTCGGCGATACACAACCCGGTTCGGTTTACCCTGGGCGCTATCCCATCCGACTATCAGGTTCAAATCGATTTCGGCGATGGAACCGGGTGGCATGCATTTGATTCCGGAACGCCGAATATCATTCCAATCACGTATGCCGCAGAAGGACAATATCCGGTGCGTTGGCAGGTGCAACAAGCTGTTGAAACCTGTTGCGACGCTTTTTGGGGAACTTGAAAGCGCTTAGAAACATCCGCTCCAAAAATTATTTTTGAAATTTAACAAATATTTAACAAAAAATGCGCCCAAAAACAAGCCGATTTATTCAAGTGAGACTTGAAAAAAATGACCCAAATCCAATTTTTGTCAAGTCCCACTTGAATAAATTTCAAAATGCCCCTGTTTTTTCAAGTGCCACTTGAATTTTCATTTTGTAAGTCCATTGTTACTTGAATTTCAAATTTGCGGGATTGAAATGTCCCCCTGAACTTTATATCGCGGATTTTTCGGATGAATGGATTGCGCGGATGGAGTTGTTTGATTTTTGGGAGAAATTGTGAGGAATTCCACATCTTGAATATGTACAAACTCCATCCGCGCAATCCATTCATCCAATAAATCCGCGATCAAAACGAATTGAATATGAAAAACAAACTCCTTTCTCTTTCACTCTGGTGTTCGGCCATCTTGTGGCTGATGGCCTCCAACTGCCGCAAACCGGAAACC
>JAEUUR010000367.1 GCA_016787465.1 Saprospiraceae bacterium
TCCCACTCAGCGACCTGGAGGCAAAGCTCCCAGAAGGACTGTTTGTCCGCACTCACCGAAGTTATATTATTCAATTAAGCTGTATGCAAAGTGTTGATTTACAAAATATGACGGTTATGATAAAAGACAAGGTTGTGCCACTCAGCAAAGGATTTCGCGATAATGTTTTGCAAAAATTAAAGCTAATTTGAGGGTTTTACCCAAAAAACATGCTGTAGTCTGTAGTGGGTTTACACTTTCATTCAGAAAATACTACTCCTAAACCCGCTTTCGAAACTACCTCCATCTTTCCGTTTTTCAATTCGAATCCGCCTTCCACCAGGTCTTTAACGACATCGAAGGAGCCATCAAGGTCGAGATAGCGGGTGTTAGGACAACTGTACGCGGCGTGCAGCGCCGCGGCGATACTTACAATGCTTTCGTCGTTGCACCCCCAAAACAATTCGATTCCTGTGTGACCGGCCACAGCAGCTATTTCCCGGGCGCTTTTAATGCCGCCGCATTTCATCAGTTTGATGTTGAATATGCCATAAGGTTGAGGTTCCAGGGATAACTTGATGGCGGCATGGGTGTCGAGCAGCGACTCGTCGGCGCAAAGTCGCCGCTGCTCCCCGGCCGGCAACGATCTCAGTGCGTCTTCCGAACCCACAGGAAGTGGTTGTTCCATCAATTCCACCTCAAACGAGTTAGTAGCATGGAGGAACTTCCGAAGTTGAACCAGGTCGTAGCCCTGGTTGGCATCGACGCGAAGTTGGAACGAACGGCCGAACTGCTCGCGCAGCTTGGCCACCAATTCAATATCCTGATCGACGTCAAGCCCGGTTTTTAGTTTGATCGCCCGAAAACCCAGTTTAAAATACCCGCGGGCTTCTTCCAGCGCCTCCTCAACCGGTTTGATTCCAATGGTGACAGAGGTTGGCAGCGCACCTATTTTCCTGCCGTAAAAATCTACCAACGGAATATCCAGGTATTTGCAAAATAAGTCGTGCAAAGCAATGTCGATCGCTGCCTGAGCGCCGGGGTTTGGGACAAGTTGCTTCGCTGATTCATCAATTATAGCCTGAAAATGCCGGATATCCCTTCCAACCCATTGGTCAAGTAAGCCTGAACTGAGTTGGTGGTAAGCGTTTTCGGGTGTTTCACCTACCACCTCTTCGAAAGGATTGGCGGCCCCTATGCCTCGCAGACCGTTTTCCAACTCGATTTCCAAAAATACAATTTCTGTGTCGAAAATGGTTTTGTAGGCGATGGTATAGGGCTTTGAAAGCGGCAGGTGCTTCAAATACGCCCGAAATTGTTTGATTCTCATGGCGTTGTTTTGGTCAATGCGTTGACATAAGGAACCAGCTTTTCAACCCCTTCTTCCAGAGGCAGCACCACCGGAATACCCAACCGGGATTCGTAGGTTTGTTGAAACGATTTGGCTTCTTCAAAACTGCAATGTTCGGTATTCAATGCCAACGCAATCACTTTTGAACCATACATTTGAATCAACTGGATTTCAGATTCAGGACCGGGAATAGCACCCCATTCCGGTAAATCTTCATAAAAGGTGCGTTTTGGCGCGTGGACTAATACGACATGCTTCGCATTACCCGACACCAGAAATTCAGCGCCGCCGGGCCCGCTCGGGTTGCGCAAGGCCGACTGACCTTCAATGAAGATCACATCCGGGTGGGTTGCTTCCTGGCAACTCAGGATGGCATGTTCGATTTCTCCGGCAATAAAATCATTTAAAGTCGAATCGAATATGAAGCCGAAGCGACCGCCTTGCATCCAGCCGGTTTGACCCGTATAGATCATTTGCGCGTTGATTCCCACTTTTTCACAAGCCTGGCGAAGCATCCTGCAGGTGGTTCGCTTACCCAGTGCGCAATCAGTGCCTATGACAGCAACCACCGGTGTTTTTAACTCAAAAATTTTACCGGTCCAGAAATGCAGGTCTTTGCGGTTTTTGGGGCGCCTGACGTCGATGAGTTCGACGTTGAATTGTCGGGCAAGTTCCAACATTTCCGGCATGTCGTTCAGGTAGTCGTGTAGCCCATTCACAACTGAAATGCCTTTGCGGATGCATTGCATGACCACGGCTTTAATTGCGGGCGGTAAATAACCACCTACTGTTGCAACGCCGATGATGCAGTAGTCGATGTGCGGCAATGCCTGGCAGGCATTTTCTACGTCCGGAAACACGGGAATATGGCGATCTCTGCCATCCAGCATGACGCCGGCATCTTTCCCGGCATGCGCTTCGTCCACCACACCAATCACCTGAAACCGTTCGCTGCCTCGAATCAGTCCGTGAGCGGTTTTGGCATCCGAGGTGTGCAAGATACCCCCGGTAATTAACAGAGCTGTTTTAAGCTTTTCTGATTCGTTCCATTCCATGTGGCGAAGATAAATCAACATCCAATTTCCAACATCCAATTTCCAATTTCCAATTTCCAATTTCCAATTTCCAATTTCCAATTTCCAATTTCCAATTTCCAATTTCCAATTTCCAATTTCCAATTTCCAATTTCCAATTTCCAATTTCCAAT
>JAEUUR010000432.1 GCA_016787465.1 Saprospiraceae bacterium
AACTTTGTGAATCAGCCGGTTAATTTTTTAAAAATGATGCGAAAAAGCAAACTCATTTTAACCCTGGCAACCTTTGATGAGGCAAAGTGGAAAGAATTTCGATTATTCCTTCAGTCTCCGTATCACAACCGAGGCAAGGAATCGGCGGCAATTTTGCGATTGTTTCAATTTTGTTATGCCTTTCGGCGTAATTTTTCAAAACCAGGATTTACCAAGGAAGCAGCTTATGAATTTGTTTTTCCACGAACTGCAGAAGTGGGCGGCAAACTGGAAAAATTAATGAGCAACCTGTATAAATTAACGGGCGAATTTATTGTACTTGATCAACGGGAACCGACCGGTTCAGATGCCGTACCATTGGCGAACTACTTCGTTCAACATGATCTCCCTGATTTGGCCGAATCGTTGTTGGTAAGCAATTCAACCAAACTTTCCGACTCCCAAAACGCGTTGGCGCATGCTGATTTGTATTGGCAGCAATTCCAAACCTACAAAGCCCTCGCTTATCTCTACCAAAACAAAGGACTCATAACTACCGACCAATTTATTTCTCAAGCCCTGACTGCGCTGGATCAGCATTACCTGGTTTTACGTCTTGAATATGCTTGCGGACTCCATAGCCAGGGTATTCACCACCAAATCAACCTGCATCAACCTTTGGCCTGGCTTGATCAGTTGCTGCCTTCCATTGAACAAAGTGCATATTTGCAAAACCCGTTGATCAAGGCCTATTTTCTCGCTTACCATTTACTCAAAAACAACCCTAACGATACAGGCAACACGTTCGATCAACTCAAACGGTTGTTGGAAGAATCAGAAGGTAACCTGCCCGCCGAAAACATAAAATCGTTACAAACCATCCTTCGGATTCATGCCATTGCGAAATACAATAAAGGTAAGGCAGCATATCTGAACGTGGCAATGGAGTTATATAAAAAACACCTGGATCGGGGCTGGCTGTATTTTGATCAGAAGATCATGCCGGAAACGGCCCTGAATATGGTTACGCTGGGATTGAGAGCCGGCGACACTAAATGGGTACTCGATTTTTTGAATACCCACCGCAACCGTTTTGCCGGAGGCTACGCCTCTGAAGAAACCTATCAATTTAACCTCGCTATTTGCCATTTTCATCAAGGCTTGTTCGAAGAGGCTTATCAATTGTTATCAAGCCAGAATTTTCAAAACCTTTATTATAAAGTAGCAGCCAGAAGGCTGGAATTGATGGTGCTGTATGAACAAAATTCCGTGTTGCTTGCTTCCAAAATGGAGGCTTTTAAAATGTTCATTTTCAGGCTTTCAAAAACACAAATGCCTGAAAACCACAAACAACTCAACAACCATTTTATTGATTTTTTAAAACAACTTACGCACCCTGCTACGATGGGTAACCCAGGCAGAATTGAAAAGATCAGGATCAAAATCAATCAAAGAGAACGGGTGGCAGAACGCAACTGGCTCCTTAAAAAGGTCGAAAAATTATAGATCAGCGTATCATTTCTGAACGGTTAATACGGGGCTGGTCACTACACTATCCATGATACTTTGCACCAAATAAAGGCCAGGACGATGCAACTCCAATGTCGTCTGCGCATTTTCCGGCTTCAAATCCAGAATCATACGTCCTGCAAGATCAAACACCCGAATGGCTACTGGTACTTCCGGACATTGAATCGTGAAGGTTCCGAAATTTGGGTTGGGGAAGATTGATATTTCAGGTTGATCACCTATTACAGTGTGCGTTCCAGACAGCGGCGTTGTACGCACCGGCATCGTGTCCAGCTGCAATTTCCAACCCGGGTTTTCACAACAACCTGCGTAGGCGCCACGATAATTCCAGGTGTACGTGTCTCCATTAAAATCTTTGTTCCAGTCGGTGAATCCATCAAACGCCACAGAAGGTGTGAACAGGCCCGCCAGTTGCCCGCTTTTAGGGTACAGATCGAGGTTGTCGAGGGTAGGTGAGGCCGACAACACATAGTTTCCAGCATTGGCATAGGTATCGGTGATGTTGTCCTGATTGTCCGTAAAGTTGGTAATAGCTGAGGTCGAAAAAACGGCGTTGGCATAACAATATTGGTGATATGCTGCATTCGGGCTTGCCAGGCGAATTCCACCGGCTGTATTGGCCGTCCAAACCGTATTGTGAAACACCCGGATATCTTGAGGCGATACGCCGTTTTGGGGGGTGAAATACACTGCCCGGAAGCCTGAAGGGTTAAAATGGTTGACAAAGATGTTGTTGTACATCTGCACGTTGCCTGTTCCCTGGAACAAGGCTTCTACCGGGTTGTTATAAAAGAAGTTGCCGTAAATTTCATAATAATCCATGGAGCCCCAGCCTGTTAGCGGGAAGCCGCCCACTAAAAGGTTCGGCCGCGCGTTGCCGCCCGTGGAGGAGTTGACGGTATCTTTGGTGAATACGTTGTACCGGATGATCGTTTTGCCATCTACCGCCGTGCCGGGAAATGCATCGCGGACGTTGTTGAGTTGATGTTTGATTTGGAGGTTGTAGCCAACGGTATGGGCAATGTAGTTGTATTCGATCACGCCATTTACGAAAGGCCGGGTGCCGTCGGAATTTCCGAGGTAAATACCCGTACCGGCGCCGAGAATGCGGTTCCTGCGAATGATCCAATTCCAGGCGCTGCATTTGGTACTTATACCTACCGCCTGTTGATCGACATCATAATTCACGATCGTCAGCCCTTCGATGGTGATGTGGTGCGCCCAGTTGTTGTTGGTGCCTTCCGCTTTCACCGCGTCGACAAATTCACCCAGGCCGTCCAGTTTAAAATTCGACAATACCAGGTATTCACAACGCGTCAAACTGACTGTATTGCAACATGCTTGACCCTGGATAACCGTGGCCTCGCCCGCACCCGTGATTACGATAGGCTGGGTAGCTGTACCGGACAAATCAGAAAGGGCGAGGTTGTTCGTATAAACGCCAGGCGACAAATAGAGTGTGTCGCCCGCCTGCAAGGCAGCCAGAAAACTGGTGTAGTTTGCCGGTGTGGCAGTGATGAAGTTGGCATGTGCCTGGGGCGTCATTGCCAGCAAACCGAACGCAATAAAGCACAAGGCGTAGCGCTTATTCATTGATTAACAGTTAGTTATGGGTTTTGTGTTTTTGTGTTTGAGTGGTTGAGTGTTTTTGTGTTTGAGTGTTTTGGTGTTTATGTGTTACACATCCCAACAAAAACACAAAAACACAAAAACACAAAACACAAAACACTCGCCCCCTTTATCCCCCCCAGTTTCTTAGTTCCTCTTCGCTCCATAATTCAGGAAAGAAAATACGGCGCTGGTATTTGGGCAGCATGTATTTTTTCCAGTCGCTGCCGCCTGTAGCTTCTGCCGGTTTACCGCTGCTTTCCAGGTATTTTTCGGCGGCATGGTAGTGCGCCATCACCCAGGTGATATTGACGGTTTTGTCGTAGTGGCGCATGGCAGCAACTAGTTCCGGATTTTGGCGGTCGCTTTCGGGGAGCTGCCGGAAGCGGGCCATCATGTTCTTTTGATTGTAATCCTCCATGAAGCGAATAAATTCGTTTTTGTAACGCGCTTCAAAAATCGTGATCAGGGTGTTTTTTTCTCCGGTGGTGTGGTCTTTACCGGCAGCTTGCCAATACAGGTGGTTGTAGGCGTGTTCGTAGGGCGTATTCCGGTCGATAGTAGCGCGAAAGCGATAATCGATCAGGTTGATCAGGTCGGTAGAGGCGAATTCGATCAACCGGTATTGTGCGCTTTGGAAGCCGCTGGCGGGTGTGAGGGTGTTGCGGAATTTCATGTACTGCGCTACGTCCATCCCATCGCGCATGATGGTAAATGAATTGGCGAGCATGTCGAAATACCGGCTGACACGGCTGAGTTTTTCGGTGAAAAAGCCGGTGGTCAGCTCTTTACAATTGGCCACCTGATCAATTTCCCAGAGGATCATTTTGAACAACAACTCGTTGATCTGGTGATACATGATGAACACCATTTCATCGGGTAGGGTGGTGCGCTGCAGCTGGAGACTCAACAGGGCATCCGTGTGGATATAATCCCAGTACGTGATAGGTTTGGCCCAAACCAATCCTTCCAGGTGGGTATTTGGGTTTTGGCCGATCGCTTCAAATTTTTCCGCTACCCGTTGTAGGAGCTCCGGATCCGTTTCTTTCATTGAATTCAGGTTTACAGGTCTTTTCTTTTAAAAATTCGTGCGGCTGCCCACATGGGCAAAATCGCCCATAAAAGTAAGACGCCCGACGCAAAGGCAATCCCATAACCCGTACCTAAAAATTC
>JAEUUR010000456.1 GCA_016787465.1 Saprospiraceae bacterium
GATCCGGAAACCGCGCTTGAAAGGACCAATAAAAAATTCAAATCCCGTTTTGAGTACATCGAACGCAATGCAGCCAAACCTTTGTCAGAAATGAACCTGGCTGAAATGGATGAGCTATGGAATGAGGCCAAGTTGAAATAAGTACCCCCGCGAAGTAGATATGCAAAAAGCCCAACGGCGATGGCCGCTGGGCTTTTTTATAGATCATTTTTGATCAACTATTAATCGTAACGACGCTTTTCTTTCTTGCGTTTGTTGCGGAAGTGATTGCCGTCGCGGTCGCCGTTTCCGGTAACTGCGCCTTTACGGATCATGGCACAACGGAAGCCCACAATTTTGCTTGACTTGCTTTCCTGCAAGTAGCGACGTGCGCCGGGAGAAAGCCAGAACGCGCGGTCGGCCCAAGAGCCGCCTTTGATTACGCGCGCGCTGTCGCTGATCAGCGTGCTTTTGCCGTAGAAGTATTCAACCTGTGATTCGCGGTCGCCGTCGAGGAAGTCATACACTTCTGGACGTTTGTAGTTGGTACGCAACGCCGTTTGTGTGGTGTCCATCATTTCATAGATCAGGTGACCCAGGCTGTCTTTCATTACAGGAGCGCCTGTTTCAGGATCAAGTTTCTTTGTGGTGAACACATTACCGCGATATGGGTTCAGGTCGTGGTTCTCGTTATCAACAAGGTCAGCTGAAGTCATCGGACGGAACAAGTCGGAAGTCCATTCGCAAACGTTGCCGGCCATGTTGTACAAGCCGTAATCGTTCGGCAAACCGGAACGCACTTCGGCTGTGTAGAACGCTTTGTCGTTGAGTGCGCCGGCCATACCACCATAGTCACCATTGCTGCGTTTGAAGTTAGCCAGCATTTTGCCTTGGTTTTTGTTGCGCTTTTGATAGCGAACGGTATTGCCGTCCCAAGGATAAATACGACGATCGGTGATCAACTCGTCTTTGGTAGTGGCTTGGTTGCCCAGCAGTCCCAATGCTGCGTATTCCCATTCTGCTTCTGTAGGCAGGCGGTAAGCTGGCAGCAGGATACCGTCTTCCAAACGGACGCGACGTTCACCGCCGGTGCGTTTATCTGGAAGATTTTTACGTACGGCGGGTTCGTATTGGCCAACGAGGTAGGCCTCAGAATCGTACGTATTTTCGTTTTTCTGGTCGGTACTTGGATCGATGATACCGCGCTTGACAAGGATCATTTCGTTCACGCGATCGGTACGCCATTTGGCATAATCATTGGATTGGTACCAGTTTACACCAACTACAGGGTATTCGTAGTAGTCGGGCGTACGGAAATAGTTTTCCACCATCGGATCGTTGTACGCGAGTTCTTCACGCCATACCAACGTATCGGGGAGGGCACGTTTCCAAACTTCCGGATAGGTTTCGCCGTAAACACGGGCGATCCAGTACAGGTATTCTTGGTAGTCAATGTTGCGCACTTCGGTTTCATCCATGTAGAAAGAAGCAACGGTTACGCGGCGAGGAACGTTGTTCCATTCGTACGTGACGTCTTGATCGGTCAGGCCCATGGTAAAAGTACCGCCTTCAATCAGAACGAGGTTAGGACCCGTGGCTTGGCCTTCGTAGTCCGTCTTTTCAAATCCACCCCACTTTTGGTCGTTATACTTCCAACCGGTGGTACTGGAACTTTCGGATTTCTTCCCGCAACTTGCCAGCGTAAAAGCTAACAAGGCAAAACACAACCCTGGAATGAGTGTTTTCTTCATTGTTTGTATTGAACTACAGGTTTTAGAAATTGAGAGGCAAAAGTAGAAAAAGAAACTTTAAACCAACCTTGCTTCTTTAATTTTAACTGAATTATTGAAACATTCTCGTGCAATCGTTGATATCAGGGCGTTTTTCTTTTTCAAAAAGTAGGCCCAGCGATAATTCGTACGTTCCACCGGCGTACCCGGAAAGACCCGAAACTGTCACGTCATAACTGATTCCGATCTTAAAAATTCCTGATTTGAAGCCTGCAAGCATGATAACGGCGTCTGCATTGCCAAAAGTGTGCCGAAACCAACTCCCCGCATAAATTGATCCAAAACTTGCGTAAGCGCCCAGGTTCAATTGTTTGTAAGGGCCTTGTGCAACAAAGAGGAAATTAGGCGAAATAAACGAGGAGGGCCTGGCTTTATTGCCCTCTTTAACAATGATTTCGGAGCCGCCGTGTAAAGTGTACCGCATAGGCACCCCGCGCAGCAGGTTATCGTTGGCCAGCAGAATACTTTCATTCGGCGTATTGAGGTGATGCATGGCAAAACCTGCATAGAATCTTTTACTCAGCGCGAGAAAACCGCTGGAGAAATCAAATGCGGTGCGTGAGGTCGCATCGGGCCGAATCTCTTCGGTATCGTAAATAAAACCTCCAACAGGGTCAATTTGGTCAGGGAAACTCAATTTGAGCCAGTCGAGGTTGGCTTGTCGAACTCCGGCTTCCACGCCCAATTTGATTGAAAAATCATCGGTAACCTTCAAGCGGTAGGCATAAGAGGCCGCGAATTTCAAGGTTTTAAAAATACCGTCGCCGGCGTTGTCGCCCTCTGCATAGAATCCGACACCGCTGTTCAGCCTGCTGATACTTTGCTCGTAAAATGCCGCGTATGTACGGTAAGCATTGTTAAAACCAGCCCATTGGTTTCTATATGCGATGCCCACCCGTGGGCCATTGGCACTCCCTGTAAATCCCGGATTGATTTGCAGGGGCATGGCATAGAACTGTGAAAAAATAGGATCCTGTGCCGAAGCGACGGCACACAAAAACAACAACAGAGGAAGCAGCAGTTTTTTCATGTTCTCCTTTTTTTAACTTTTACATGGGTAGTGGCTCGTCCAAATACGATTCCAACAAAGCGCTTTTGGCAAATACATCGTGGCGTCTGGCGACATTGATAAATCCGCTTGCATTAATTGCGCCGACATATTTTGAAGCCGGCTCTTTGCGCAATTTAAAATCTTCCAAAACGGGCTTTATCCATGCCGGGCAATACCTGTTAAATTTTACCTCCAGAATAAAAAAGCCGGGAAATGCGAAATGCACGTCTTTTTCAATGTACAGTTCTCCTACTTTGGGGTATGCCACGCCTCGCAAGTGAAGATCGAATGTACAACGAAAATCATTCTCTATATCCACGGTGTTGCCTAAAAACGGTTCCCGCTCATAAATAACATTGACTACCGGTTGTAAATTGTTTCTCAGTATCTGATAAAAAAATCGCCGAGCATTATCCGGATTGAAAATTTGATCGGCAAGGGTTTCAAAATCGGCTCCGTTAAACAGTTGTTTGACAACTCCAAAACTTGTATGCGAGCGGTTTTTTAAAATCGGCCCTTCATACTTCCGTTTAATTTCCATAAAAACCTTGGAATGGTCGTCGCCTATGTTATACCCTCGAAGCCTGACCTTCATCCGGTGCGCAATACCCTCCACTTTCGTATGGTACATTTCAAATCCCGGCGAATCAAAATAAATACTTCTGACCGTGTAAAGTCCGTTTTCTTGTTGCGCTGCAAATGGATCGCGTTTTAAAAACGGCAAAAGAGCCCCTTTCAGTGATTCGTATTGCGCCAGCGGCACCAAATATTTAAATTCAAAACGCACAATTACTTCTGTTTGATCCGCCTCTGCTCACCATTGCAGATTCAGTATTCTTTTCAAATATTCGCGTTGATTAACTTTGCCAAAATCAATGGCGCAACGCACCGAAACGCCTGTACTCAGGCGCAATCCGGCGCTGTCCGGTTTGACGGATGCTGCAATCATTGCAACCTGCCGGTTGTCGAGCACTTCAACTTTGGGCAAAACATTCAAGAAAGACGCATTAAAAACCTTGCCGGTTGCCACATCGATGACGGATATTTTGGCATCAGCGGTGAGATGGGGCAATTGCTCAACCTTCACCGGAATTTGCACTACATACTCATCAGATGTTTGCATCGTAAAAAGTTCTTCTGGTAACATCGTCGGCGTTGCATATCCCCTGAAAGGCGCTCTCAACACAAATGACAACCCTTTCTTCCTGAGAATTGCCAAACGGTTGCGCAAGCCCTGTAATTGCGCCTCGGTAATACCCACACTTTCCACTTTCAAACCTGTATTGACATTTTCCAGGTATTTTCTGCTGATCTCCACCTGAATTTTTGCCAGGTTATATTCGTTCTCTGACGTTTGAAACTCCATCACCGCCAATAATCCTTCGTCCTTTAATTTTTTATTGGTGAGGTACAGCGATTCTTTAAGTTTTAAATCCTGTTCGGCAAAATGTAGTTTGTTTTCGGCCTCTTGTACTATTGGCGGTTTATCGCCGGTCGTTTCAGCTTTTAATTGTGCCTGGTATAAGGATAACTGTGCTTCAAGCTCCTGTATCTCCTGTGACTGTTGAATGGAATACATGCGAACCACGGTATCTCCGGCATGCACAAATGCCCCTTCAGGGATATCGATATCCAGTCCTGAAAAATCGCCCTGATCAAACTGAAACGCGTCAATTTGAGTAACTGCGCCTTTTATATGGTTCCGGACAACGGAACTCAACCGACCGGTTTGGTCCTGCAGCAACTGCCATTCTTCAGCCGGCATTACCCTGCCGATACTTTCTGCTTTATAGGGCAACTGCACGGGTACGTACAAAGCTGCCACCAGGATTAATATTAGGATCGCCCCGCTAATCAATGGTCTCACTGTTCGAAAATAATAGCGTTAAGGTTAGGAATAAGGATCAAGGGTTTTCAGTTTGATGAATCAGATTTTAATCAATTTAAATGTTTGATAAAACTGACCTGCATTAAAAGTAAAGAAATAAACGCCCGGCGGCAATGCTTGTTCTTTCAATTGAATTTTCAATGAATTCGTGCCAATTACTGCCGAGTTTTTAGAAATCGCCTGTTGCCACGCCAAGTTGCCAACTACATCGTACAATTGTAAATTGGTGGGCAGTTGTTCCGGCAGAAAAAAGTTCACATTGATTTCATTAGAAAAAACAGTCGGATTTACCTGGCAAACCGGAGCGGAAGTTTCCAATTCGACTACCGGCGTACTCAATTGTTTAAAATGTGCCACAATGGTATCCGCCGAAGCGATGTCCAAAGCAACAGCCGCTAAGGATGAATCAGCAAAGCTATGGTTTTTTGCACTCCAATGATCAAACCTGTACTGATTGGTATCAACTGCTGCGGCGTGCAACAACAAATCCACCTGCTGCCCGCCAAAATAATGGCCGTTTACCGGGAATTGACCGGCTTCGTAGTGCAACGTATTAATTTGCATTTTACCGGCGCCAGGCGGATCTACGAGGATTGTAGCCTGGTAAGGCCCGGTTACCTGATAGCAATCATCCATCAACTCGGGAAGCAACTCACAACGCTGAGTGATGAATTCTCTCAAATCCTCCAAATTGTTCTTCCATTCCTGATAGGTACCAAACCACCGTTGGGCATGGCGCGCCATCTCCGGGTCAATCAGCGCTTCAATAGTATCCAGGTAATTCAGCATGTTCTCGCAACCAAAAACGGTATACATCAGATCGGCTTGCCTCGACAAATAATATTGCTGAACTTCCGGGTTGGTTCTGAGTTTATTCAACACCTGTATGTGCCGCTGCGGGTCGGAACCTCCGGTGAGTGATTCCGGGTTGCAGGGCTCCGCATCGGCTTGCGTGCTTGGCAAGCCTGTGTAGTTAATGTAGTGATCAAATGTAGCATCGTTATCCCATAAAATGTACCCCCAGCGCTGATGCGCTCCTTCAGGATTTAAACCACGCCACAAACCGGTGTTGTAATTCAACCAATCGGTACAAACTGTAAAAGAATTAGCGATGACGTAATCAATCAGGCTTGTGTAGTCGTAACGATCTTTGACATATTGGAACTTTACAGGGTCGTTCATGTCAT
>JAEUUR010000465.1 GCA_016787465.1 Saprospiraceae bacterium
ATCAAGCCGGTCATTGGCGCTGCGAGCCACAACAGCGGAATTTCATCGGGTTTGGCCCCCAGGTATTCATAAATAGCGCTCATGTTACCCATTTGCATGCCCCAGCCAACCTGAATACCCAGGAAACCTGCGCTCATATTCAGGATGGCGCGTCCAGAGAGTTTCGGTTTTGATTCCGGTTTCGAACTTGGAGCTTGATCGTCAAGGATGACGGTAGAATTGGCCATATTTCTTTGAAATTGGTGATGTTGTAAGGGCAAAGATGGCAAAAGAATTGATTCGATGGGTCCAATTTTTGAAGATTGTTGGCGGAGTTAAATTACCTGTAAAACCAAAACTGGCGGCACAGATTGCTCCGAACCGCCAGAAAAGCGTATTAGCTTTTTACCAAACATTTTTAGCGTTGTATCAAAATCTTATGCGATATATTGACCGATTTCCCTTGAACACGTAGCAGATACAATCCGGACGTCAGGTTTTCTAATTGGATTTGTTGTTCAAATTTTGTTCCGCCGGCGCCATGAATAATGGTGCTGTAAACTTCACGGCCAAGCGGATCGGTTAACACCAGAGCGCCTTGCATGTTTTGGGGTAAATCAAACTGCACACGAAAATAGCCGGCATTGGGGTTGGGCGACACGAGCAGTGATTGTTCAACAATCTGTTCCTCCGTACCTACTAATGTTCCGCTGATATTAATGTTGTCGATATATAGATTGTTGCCGTAATGCCCTCTGTTTTGGAATTTGAACAAAACTTCATCATGGCCTAAAAATGGCGCCAGGTTTATCTGTTTTTGTTGCCATTCATTGGCTGTTGGTACAAATGCAACACCTGAAGCAGGGGCGGTAGCAAGCGATTCACCTCCACTGAGGAAGATTTGAGAAAATGTTTTCCCACAATCGGTGGATATGAATACAGCCAAGGTGTCTTTGGTATCAGGTTCAGGGTAATGCGTATAGGCTACATCAAAATGCAATGCGGCGGAAGCTGCATTCAGCAGGCTGATTTTGAGGGTCTGGAATTCATCCTTGCTTCCGGCTTCATCAAAATCAAAATTGTTGAGTTTCAAACTGTTCGGGCTATTGCCAAAGCCGCCAGCATCATTCGTTATCTGCCAGGTATTGCTATTTTGGTTGCCATCGTAGAGCGACCACTGAGGGTTGAAGCCGTTTTCAAAACCTTCGGCAAATGGAAAACTTGTAGAACCGCTTACGGTTATGTAGGCTATTTTCGTCAGACTTCCGTTCAATCCTGATTCATTGTCATGTAAAACCAAAGTAACTGGATAAGTGCCGGGCGTCCCGTAGGTTACCGCCGGGTTTTCATCTGTAGACGTACCCGGAGTGCCGTCCGGGAATAACCAAGTGTAATCTGAATCTTCAGAATTACTGGAACGATTAAAAAAATGAACAGGTTCATTCAAGCAAGTTCTTCTGCTGAAATCGCTCGAAAATTCCATTTGCACAGAAGTGGTTGTTGCAACATCTTTTAACGACAAAAACCATACACCCATACCTTTGGTTGCCAACACTAAACCATTGGCCGGATAGAAATATTTCAATTGGGTGGGGAATGCGCCCGGATTCAGGCCGGTCGAAATGTTTATCCACTGTGATGCACTCGTTAAATAGTTAAAAACGCCACCATTTTGTGTTGCTACAAACAAATTATTATCAAGTCCTTCAACAGCAAGAATGGTCTGAATTCCCAGTTCATTCAGGGTCGTTGTTGTAATGTTAATAAAGGCTTGACCGCCGTTCGGGCTATAAAATACCTTGTCTCCAGTGTTTAAACCTTTATATGCAGTATAAACTTTAAGATCGCCTTGGATCGTAAAAACAAAGTTTTTTTCTTCCTGAATCAACTGTTCCCAGCTTGCGCCGCCATCATCTGACCGATAAAGCCACCAGATGGAAGCTCCTTTTTTTTCAACTTTTGCATACATGACATTTTTATCACCTACTGATTGTTCAATCCATTGTACCAGAAAATCATCTCCGAAATTGTATAACACGCGAGCAGTTTGGCCGTCATCATCGCTGACACAAAATTTTCCCTTCGAACCCCAATAAAGTTTTTGTGAATTTTGATGGTCAAAAATAATCCTTCCGGCGCGGGAGTAATCGGTATAGTCAATTGCCGGATTCGGCCGCCATTCTGCTTTATCAAGTATTGAATTTACTTTTGTGACGCTGCCGCTTTGAGCATTAGGCGGTATGTTAGCGAAAGGAGCGTATTCGGTAAACCAGATTTTGGGAGTTGTACCATATTGAACATATCCGGTTGCGGTTTCGGCGCCGCCTTCATGTTTCCAAATGCCGCTGCTATAATTACCTGTTGCGAAATTGTTTCCATTGTGGTTCGACCCTCCTCCCATGAGCTCCAACCTTTTATCAAGGTCAAAGCCCATACTCTCATGGGCAAAAAGCCCATTATTTCGTGCTTCATGGCTGGCCAGCGAGCCATTCGGCGAATAATTTACTCCGCCATCGCTGCACCAGAATAGTTCTTCGGTGGTTGCAGAAGTTTTTCTGAATTTGATGCGCCTGATATCCGGATGAATATTTTGGACGCTTGTACCATATCCTCCTTTGACATTCCAGGTTGCGCCGCCATCCGTAGATTCCCACATCGAAAGGCCCGAAGCATATAAATGATCAGCGTCGATTGTGGAGACTGCCAACGCATTATTTAAATACCAGACCTGATTATAACTGAAATCGTTGCCAAAAACATTTGCTCCCCAACTGGCGAGGTTAGGGCGGTCTGTCAGATTATATGGCCTTCCCAAATAGGCGGTTCTTCGTGTCCAGGTGCTGCCGCCATTTACACTTCGATAAATTCCAATAAAACCATCCATTTTCAGGTTAGTAGAGTCGGCTGAATCGGTTTCATTGAGCATTACATACACCGTTTCCGGCGCTGCCGGTGTAACAGCAATTCGTCCGGAATACACATTTAATTTACCCTGATCATTTGCAGGAATTTCGAACCACCCTGCTCCGTTCATTAACTCCCAGGTGCTGCCAAAATTGGTTGATTTAGAAATATAGCTCATTTTGCTATCCGGAAAGTATCCCAAAATATAAATAATAGCCGGATTGGTTGGGTGTTCAGCTATGGAAGTCACCTTGCTTGCATTACCTAAAAATTTCTTTTTCCAGGACTTCCCGTAATCTTCTGAAATTAACAGACCGTCGCTGGTGGCAGCATATGCCCTTTGACCTCCTTGGGAAGACAAGAAGATTTGAAAGGTTTGAAAGTTTGGCGAAACTGTCATGCCATTGGCATCGATGGCGCACGCTGCCCATGTTATTCCGCCATCATCAGAGTACATCAATTTGCCCGGAATACCTATTCTCACATAATTTGGATTAGATGGCCAAAAAGCAACTGCCTGTACATTTCTGAAAGGTTGATCGCTGCCAACCTGATACCATTCCACCCCGTTGTTGTCGCTTTTAAACAAACCACCCAACTCGCTGGCAGCATAAATGGTGGGAAACCCGGATTCCATTGCCAAATCAAAAATATTTGCCTGCCATGAAATTGGGATGTTGCCATTGTCTTTAAGTACTTTCATGGGGCCGATAGGCGTCCAGGTTTCGCCTCCGCGATCTGCAGCCTGGTTTTTCGGATGAATTCGGTTAATTGTTTCCAGCCTCTCCATCACCGCTTCCGGGGAATAATCTACATAGCCGTCCGCTGTGATATCGCTGATTGTTTGGCTTCGCCAAATTTGATACATTTTTTGATATCTGTTTCTGAATTTCTTACCTGCCGTGGCCGGATTTAATTCATGGGCGGCTCTCAGTGGCGCAATCACCGTTCTTTCATATTCTTCATACAGGCGTGTTACTTCTCCAACATTGGCCCTTGGGGCGCTCATTGCTTTGACAAAGGCCGGCACGGAAGGGTCATCCAAACGGTTTTGGAAATCCTGCCATTGGCCGTACGTACTGAGTGGGGAAAGGATGCTCATGCACCATACAGCAAGCATGACAACCTTTGATTGGAAGATCAAATATTTTTTCATTGTAAAAGTGTTTGGTAAAAATTGCACCAAACCTACTTACAACAGCCTGCGAGATGCTTGATTATTGTCACGAGTATGCTGTTTTTTGGTATCGAACAGTAGTATTTTGGTCATCAATTGAATGGATTAAAGTTTAATTTTGCAAAAACAAACATGTTATTCGCTGCATAAAAGATAAAATTCAACATGAATTGGGTCGGACCTTTTTTTCTTGTTATATGCCTCACTCCCTTTCTGACTAGCGCGCAGTCAAACTATCATCTGGATAGCCTTAAAAATATACTTGCTCAGAAACAAGCATCAGGAGACCAATTAGGCGAAACGGAGACCTTATACGCCATTGGAAATTATTACTATGGCAAACAAGAAGACTCAATTGCATTGGAGTACAATCAACAGGCGTTGCAAAAATTGCCGGAAGGCCATCCGGCCTTAAAAGGACGCATCTTGTATAGAAAGGCAATCCTTCATTTTTTCATGGGTAAAGACAAATCCGAATACCTCACACTTTTTGATTCAGCTTATGTTTTATTGAAAGCAACCAATGAGATAAAATTACTTGGAGTTTTTTTACAGTCTTATGGATCAGTCTTGTTACAAGTCAATCAAAATCAAAGATCTATGGATATGATGATCGAGGCTGAGCGCCTTTTATTACAATATCCAGCAATAGGCACTCCTGATAACTTGCTCAACTTGTATTCAAATATGGTCTCTTCGGGATTACAATTAGGCGACTACGAAGCCTGCCTGAATTATGCAAGAAAGGGCATAGAAGTCGGAAAAAAAAGCAACAACTTTGAACTGCTCGCCGACCTCCATTACAATAACGCATTGATACTTTTGAAATTGGGTTATCTGAAAGAAGCTAAAAGAGGTTATTTGAAGTCGTTGGAGTTGAATAAAAAAGGCAAAATATCAAGCGGGATTATCACAGTAACCACTGCATTAGGGCAGTATTATGGCAGCAATGGGAAGCCCGAGTTGGGGCTTCGGTATCTTTCACAAGCAAAGGCCGAAGCTATCAAAAAACAGGATTTTTATTCAGTTGCCATGGCAAACAGGTCGGAATCTGCTATATTGTTTACTCAAAAAGAATATCACAGGGCATTAGCGGCGATTGATTCTTGTCTTCAATATTTTGAAAAAAACAAAAACATAAATTATCAACCTGGTAATTTTCACCAAAAAGCGCTTGTTTTAAATGAACTCGGCCAGATAGAAAGCGCCATCGAATGGGCAAAAAAGGAAATAGAACGAGCTCCTCAAGCTTATAACCACCCGGTTGTTCAGGAGGTTTACCAATTTTTATTCGATATTGAAAAAAAACGCGGCAATTTTGAAGAGGCACTCGCCTATTATGAAAAATACACGCTGTTCAAAGACAGCTTTTACAACGAAGGCCTAAAAAGTAAACTGGCGGAAGAGCGTACGAAACAAAATATTGAAGCCGAACAGGATGCACGACAAAAAGCTGAACTGGAATCGGAATTACTTACTTCACGCAACCAACTTTTAGCCACCGTTGCCATCGTTTTACTACTACTGCTGGTAATCAGTGGATATTTGTATTTAGAATTACGCAAATCAAGGCGCTTATTAGGTGAGCAAAATAGGGACCTGGCTCGATTGAATGAAACCAAAGACAAATTTTTTGGCATCATAGCGCATGACCTTCGCAATCCAATTTCAGCATTTAACGGAGTCGGCGATCAGTTTGATCATTACCTTCAAATGGGCGATACTGCCAAAATCCAGCGTCTCATTCAACTGGTTTCCAAAAGTGCAGCAAATTTGAGTAGTTTGTTAGACAACCTCCTGTCTTGGGCTTTACTCAATCGTGGTATGATTCCTTATAACCCGGAACCCCTTTCTTTGCTAACTGAATCGACCACATGTTTTCAAATTCACGAATATTCTGCGTCTAGAAAAGGTATTCGACTTGAAAACCACATTGCTCAAAACGTGAAGGTGTTCGCCGACTGTAATGCGCTGCAGACCATTCTCAGAAATTTGATTGATAACGCAATTAAATTTACCCCAGCTGCAGGGGTTGTCAGTTTGGAATGCGAAGAAAAAGCAGAAAGGGTTGTAATTTCTATACACGATTCAGGAAAAGGCATGTCGGTAGAAAAACTGGACAAACTTTTTGCGTTAGTAAAACGAAGCGAACACGGCACTGACGGTGAAAAAGGCGCCGGCCTTGGTCTTTTAATCAGCAAAGAATTGGTGGAAATAAACCATGGCGCCATCAGGGTCTTCAGCACGGAAGGCAAAGGGTCAACTTTTGAGTTTTCACTTCCCAAAGCATCGTAATATGAAAGTTCTGATTATAGAAGACGAACCGCTCCATGCCGACCGCTTCGAAATGTTGGTTCAACAAATGGGATACGAAGTGGTGGGGAACTGTGATAATGCTTTTGATGCACTGGATTGCTTTCACCGGAACCAGCCCGACCTCCTATTACTCGATATCCACCTCAGAGGAGAAATTGACGGAATTCAATTGGCAGAACGCGTCAACCAAATCCGCCCGGTTCCACATGTATTCGTCACTTCCATGCAGGACGACTATACATTTGAGCGGGCCAAACAAACCCAACCAATGGCTTTTATTCTCAAACCTTTTGACGCTTTACAACTCCAACGCGCTATTGAATTGGCTATCGTTCGGTTATCGGCTGACTCATCCGAATCTCATTTTGAGCAAAATGACCTGGTTCTCACCGATTGTTTTTATGTAAAAGTTCGTGAAAAACTACAGAAAGTGAACATATCCGAAATTCTTTATATCGAGTCAGATACACGGTATTCAATGATTTATACGGCGAATGGCAAAAAATATGCAA
>JAEUUR010000524.1 GCA_016787465.1 Saprospiraceae bacterium
TCGTAAAAAGCAGCGTCTTCGAATTGAAACAAATCCAGGGTCGCTGCATGTCGAATGATCCGCACAGAAGAATCGTTGTTCACCAGATCGCCCAGGAGGCTGTCGGAGAGGGTGATTGCCCTGCTGATGAGGCTCGATAAAATAGCCAGTCCGCATTCGAGCAGCACCCAAAACCACAAGGGTTGCGGGATGTTCCACCAGTTTTTGGCATCGGTTGACTGGCCGGCAAAACGCACCACTTCATCCACAATTTCCTTACCGACATACAGCATGGCCAGAGGCACGGCAGCCTGGATCAGGCGCAATACTACGTTAGTGACCGTCAGGCCCGGACTTACCGCCCAGATCATTTTGAAAAACCTGGGCACATTGCGCAGGGATTGAAATTGTTGAGATAAAGCGGACATGTTTTATTTGATTCCCGCAGAATCCGCAGAATATTTCGCAGAACCCGCAGAAATAATTGATGGTAAATTTTAAAAAACAGGCCTTTGAGTACAGAAAATCAAATAATTATCCAATCATTCAGAACGGATTGGCCCCTCATCCGATGGACTACAGCATTTTTCTTTTGTTCATCAGCCAGTACAGTGTTCCGGTAAACAATCCGGTGAACACAATGGTTGCATAAAATGCCCAGGGATGTTCAGGAATGCCATTGGGGATGTTCATTCCCAGAAAGGATGAAATGAGGGTTGGCACCATGAGCACGACCGTAATGACCGTCAGCCGGTGGATGACGATATTCAGGTTGTTTGAAATGATGCTTGAGTAGGCATCCATGGTGCCGTTCAAGATGTTCGTGTATACGTTCGACATGGAAAGCGCCTGCGAATTGTCGATGATAATATCTTCGAACAAATCGGTCAGGTCTTCGTCGCCATTGATGTGAAGGAAGTCGGTGCGCTTCATTTTCATTTTAAGCAACTCATTAGCATTCAATGAGTTAACAAAATACACCAAACTTTTTTCGATAGAAAGCAGTTGTTTTAATTCGTTATTCCTGCTGCTGTTGAGCAGTTCTTTTTCCATGCGGTTGCGGCGCAGGTTGAGTGTTTTCAGGCAGGAAAGGAAGTGGTAAACATTTTGTTCCAGCACTTGCAACACGAAGCGTTTTTCATCAGCGGGGTTAAAATTCCGGATGTTGTTGTCGAGGAATTTTTCCAACACTGGTGTTTCAAAAGCAGAAACCGTGATTACATGTTCGATGGTGAGTATGATACCGATCGGGACGGTGATGAAATAAGCTTCGTTTTCAGCGCTGGCGCTGCGGTTTTTAACCGGCGTGTTAATCAGGATAAAACGAATGTCTTCATCGCGTTCGTAACGTGCGCGTTCATCCAGGTCAAGAGAGTCGGTCAGGAATACGGGATCAAACTCGAAGCGACGTGCAAAGTCCTCCAGTTCATCCGGCGCAAAGGGTGGGGCCAGGTGAATCCAGCAGCCGGGATCCGGCTCGGTCAGTTCGACCAGCCGTCTTTTTTCTCGTGTGAAGTAACGAATCACTTTCCATTAGCAGCTATGAATCCTGAAAAATAGGTTTGGGCGGGCAAATTTACGTTCCCTTTGTGAGGATGCCAACCTTTAAACGTTGTTTTGCTGGGAATTATTTCCAAAAGTAGAAAATATTATTCTGAAAAACCCACGATCGCGTGTCTGGTGCAAAATTATTGTTTGCTAGAAAAAACATCTCTTCAAAACTTTAAATTTTCCAGGCTCCTTGGTTTCTTTTTTGACAATATGCTATCGAAAAAGGGATGAATTCAGTAACATTGCGGGCTTTTTCAAGCAAACCACTAATCCTGCTGCTCGCCTTTTTGATGCATGTTAAGCACAAAAACTCAAATTGCATCTCGCTATACAGCGAATCAACCCTGACATGAGTCTTACCCACACCGGAGGTCTATATGCTTGACTCTGGAAGCGCCAAATGATTGATGAAATACCCACCAAATCTTTGAAAACGATTGGATCAACTCATCAATGACATCAAATCCATACTGCCCATGTGCAATTCTTTACTCCGTCTATTTGTTA
>JAEUUR010000530.1 GCA_016787465.1 Saprospiraceae bacterium
GGCAACATCCTAATAACACGCATTTGCTCCAATTCACGAAGCAATGCAAGCGCATGTTTGTCCAATATTTCGATCGTAAAAATCATTATCGTCAGTTTTGACTTCAAAGTTAAGGGTATTTATGAGGATTACAAAGAAAACTGTTCGGCAAGTGAACATGAAATCAATCCCGCACTCGAAAAGCTAATCCGTGAATAAGCATGTAGAAAGCGTTGTGACGCTTTGTCCGGACGCGAGTTCGACGCTCGCCAGCTCCACCACTCCACCCCACCCAAGTAAAAACCCAGAGAGGGTTTTTATTCCAACTACTTTCCCTGAAATTTTATACCGCTAGCATCACCTGTCTGGCAAAAATAAATTTAACTTTTTACGATTTTTCATTAATTAAATCGTAATTTTGACGTCATCGAAAAATATTTTTAATCCGCTCCTGGTGATTCACCATTTTTCATTCACATAAACTGATGTACAAATGAAACCAATTTTCAGAACAATTACCTCGTTGCTGTTTGTCACAGCGTTTTCATTACCCATCTCCGCTCAAGTATTTGAAAACAACTACGTTTGGCACAATCAAGATCACTCCGCCTGGAAAATCGAACCCGCCGACCCCTTCGGGTATGTCATTGCCGGAAACAAGTTTTTCGAACCAGGTAACACCGACATCTACATCACCGGCTTCGATGAATTCGGTACCCACCAATGGACCCGTTCCCACGCATCAGGCTTTACCAGCCTTCAAACCTTCTGGAAAAGTTTTGTAAAAATCCCGGATGGCTCCGGCTACTTCATCGCCAGCGCAGGCATACAAGGCGGCACACGAAAGGCCTATGGATTGAGGGTCAATACGCATGGCATGAAGTTTTGGGATCGCGTGTCCGATCTACCTTTCGGAATTGAATTTGGCGGCATCACCAATTCCATCAACGGCGGCTACATCGCCACGGGCGGAACGAACACCGGCACCTTTGCGGTGGTAAAATTCGACGACCTGGGAAATGTTGTTTGGGCTAAATCGCTTCCCACCTCCGGTTTCGGCTGGACGGTCACTTCCGCCCAAGGCGGCGGGTACCTGATTGCGGGCACCAGAGCGGTGGTCAAAGTAAACAACTCCGGCGATTTTGAATGGTCGACAGTCATCAACCTGCCCCCTTCACCCAGCGGCCCCTATACCTACACGGAATTTGAGGAGGCCATCAAAACGCCCGACGGCAATGCATTCATCATTACCGGCTCATGTTTCAGCAACAGTCACTCCGGCATCTACACCGCGATGGTGAGCCTGAACGGCGGCGTTACCTGGGCAAAAGTCAACGATGCGGTCAATACAGCCCTCGCAGGCACTCCGGTGTGTTGGGTCAACAACGCCATCCTCGACACGTGGGGAACCTCCATTCTTACCTCCTGGCGCCGGGGTCCGGTTTCCGCAGGCGGAACCATGTTTTACCAACGTATGAATTTTGCCGGAGCCAATATTGGCGCTATCACTAGCCTGTGAAACACCATCCCGGTTCGTGAAGCCTTCATGACCAAAGCGCATGGCAAATACGTGGTAGGCGGTACTCGCGGCAACCTGGCATCCGCATACTCCTTCATCCGGGAATCGCTGCCCTCCGCGCGCAGTATCAACCTGGATGATCGCAGCGAGCCGCTGGTGGAAACCGAGCTGCCACTCCGAATCCAATCCAATGCCAGCAATGCGCTCCCGCTTTTTGATCTTCCTCCTGCAAGCAGACGTTTTCAATCGGAACTGCGCGTATTCCCCAACCCAAGCAGCGGACAGATCAACGTCGGCGGCGCCATCGAAGCGGGCGCCACGCTGCGGCTGTTCAATCCAATGGGAATGCTGGTGATGGAAAGGCAAATTGGTGCAGAAGAAACCACCGTGCAACTGGATTTAAATCAACCTTCCGCCGGCTTGTATACGGTTGAAATGATTGGATCACAAGGAACTACGGTCAAAAAAGTAATCATGTATTGAATCCAACTCCGCTTAAGTCACTGACATTGCCCTGAAGGGTTCTAAAACGGATTTTACAGTATTTCGATTACCAATAAGCATTGTGTCTCTTTTCAAGCGGCAGATGCATCGATCGAAGTTATGTAAAATCCGTTTTTTTTTGGACGAACAAAGGAATGGCGCAACGTTCCCAATCGAATCCGACCTGTTTCCAAAGTGTAAAAAAGTGTAAAAATTTCAAGCGACATTTTCCCAACCCTTTCATTTCCAATATCTTGCTGCCATTCTTCGCGCAATTGAAGGCGTTTACGTTGAAAAAACTCGTTCACCTCTGGTTGTTCACCGTCCTTTTGGGGCTTGCCGGTATCCGTAGCGATGCCCAGCAACTCAATACGTTTTTTGATCGGATCAGCCTGGAACAAGGCCTTCCACAAGTCCATGTTTTTTCAATCACAGAAGATAATGAAGGGTTTCTTTGGTTCTGTACCATGGGCGGACTGGCCAAATATGATGGGTATCAGTTTGTCAACTACCTGCCTGTCGACGGCGATTCGACCTCGATTTCTGCCTCTTGGGTATCTGAAATGTATATCGACCGTCAAAACCGATATTGGGTCACCACACAGTCGGGCTTGAACTTGTTCGACCGCAAAACCGGCAAATTCACCCGGTATATTTACGATGCTAACAACCCTAATTCTATCCGAAATCACAATACCAAAAACGTAATTCAAGATCGGCAAGGGAGAATTTGGGTGAGCAATGGCGCCGGGGTCGCATTATTCGATGTTGAGCATAACAAATTCACTCAATTCAGGCATAAGAATTTTAGCTTCGGCCGGTTTTCACCAAACGTCATGGAAAGCCATGATGGCGTTTTGTATGTAGCAGGCTATTCCGAATTGTTTTATGTGCAGGAATCAGATACCAGTTTGGTGCAAATTCCACTGAAATGGAACGGTGAAAAGAATGAAATCCGACATATTTACCAAACATCCGACGGCCAAATTCTCCTTTGCACCACCACCGGCTTGTACTGCTACTACCCATTTTCAAAAGCCATCGAACGGATCGATTTTGGAACACAGAGTCAGGCTGTCACTACCATGTTGGAATATCCTGCGGGTATTTGGTGGATTGGAACGGCAGAAGACGGTGTAGTGCGTTGGGATGCAGTCAACCGGCGGATACTCAGCCATTACCAATCATCTCCACTCAATCCTAATAGTTTGACAAATAACCTGATTTATTCGTTCTACAAAGACCGCTTTGAGAATGTATGGATAGGCACTTTTTCCGGAGCTAACCGGATCAATCCATCACTTCAAAAATTCAAATTGTATCAAAACCAACTGGAGATCGACAACATCAACAACTGCGTTTTGCGAGTAACACAGGATTCCAAAGGCAGAATTTGGACCTCTCCACCCGGCAAAGTATTTGTTTCGCCGAAACTTGGTTTACCTTCTACCCCCACCCTGAAAAACCTGGGGACCAAAGCCGAACAATTCGAAATTGCCAGTTGGCTTAATGATCCGGAGGGTAACTTTTGGTTTAACATTTCAGGCAAAGGCCTGTTTTGTTTAAACCAACGAACAGGAAACATAAATCATCTCGATGATGGAAAAAAAACAGGCAGCGCCGCATATATATTTTTTGAACAAGACCAACTTAACCCTGATTTCCTGTGGATACCATCTGGTCGTGGCCTTTGCCATTTTAATAAAAAAACGCGCGACACAACCTGGATTTATCCCAAACATACCAATTCATCATTAAAATCCAACCGTCTCAACCATATCATAGATTTTGACTCGAACACCTTGCTTGCCCGCATTGGGTTTTATTTATGGGAATACAATAAAAGTACAGGTATGGCTTTGTTACATAACCCACCCAATGAATTTTTCCGTGTACCGTTTTTCGATAATGCCCACAATAGTTCCGGAGTCTATTTTTGCTCTGAAAAAGGGCTGATGCATTTTGATATTCACAGCAAAAAATTTACGCATTACACCACCAAAAACGGTCTCGTGCAGGATTTTATCAATTCCATCGTTGCTTTGCCTGATGGGCATATTTGGTTTACAAGCAACAACTACCTCACCCATTTTAATCCGCATACAGACGCATTCAAACATTACAACCTGACCAAACTGGCCAAAGAGTTTTCAACGTTCAGTCGCGTTCAAACGCAGGACGGGCAATTGCTTTTCGGCTCCCTCGAAGGAGTTATCGGATTTTACCCCAATCAGATTCCTGAAGACACGTTCAAACCCAAGGTGGTACTAACCGGATTCACCGTACTGAACCAGGATAAAACGTTTTCAACCCTCCCTGAATTTGTTCAAACCATCACCCTTGATCACACCGAAAAAGTATTCACCTTCCATTTTGCTGGGCTACAATTTTCCGATCCGTCGGGCGTAACGTATCGCTATAAAATGGAAGGATTCGACCCAAACTGGTATGAAGCCGGCTTTAAACGCGAGGTGACCTATACCAACCTGTCGGCCGGGAAATACACCTTTTGGGTGGAAGCTATCAACGCTGACGGGTACAAATCCACTCAACCTCTTCGTATACAGGTCATTATTTTGCCTCCCATTTGGCTCACCTGGTGGGCAAAAACGTTGGCGTTTTTAATGCTCGCAGGCCTGGGTTATGCCTGGTATCGCAACCGTGCACAAGCTCGGCGACTGGCCAATGAAAAAGCGCTTGCTGAACAAAATGCGCATTACAGAAGCCAATTTCTGGCCAACATGAGCCACGAAATCAGAACGCCGCTCAATGCAATCATAGGTCTGAACAAACTGTTGCTGGATATGCCGCTGGAGGAAAAACAGCGCAGGTATGTCAAAGCCATCAGCCAGTCGGGAGAACACCTGATGTGGATCGTCAATGACATCCTTGATCAAGCCAAAATTGAAAGTGGCAAATATTCGTTCGTCGAGCGGCCATTTGAATTGGATGTGCAGGTAAACCAATTGTACAACTTGTTTTTTCACAAGGCAGAGGAAAAACAAATCGAGTTCACTACCGAAATTGAACCCGGCACTCCCTTGAAATTGTTGGGCGACCCGATTCGGCTGCAACAGATTCTGACAAATTTGATCAGTAACGCGATCAAATTTACAGATCGGGGCAAAGTCACCCTTCATGTTGCAGACGCAGGAAGCGCCCTCATCCGCTTTTCGATTTCTGATACCGGAGCTGGAATTCCCCGCGACAAACTCCAGGCCATTTTTGAGAGCTTCGAACAAATTGATGAAAACGGCACGGATCGGCAAGGCACAGGCCTTGGACTTTCCATTGCGCGTCAATTAATCGAACAGCAGGGCGGTACCATTCATGTCGAAAGTAAAGCAGGAGAAGGCTCTACTTTTATAGTACAAATGCCTTTCAAAGTGTGGACGGAACCAACTTCAATTCCGGCGTTTGGCAATCAGCCAGCACTCAACTTGAAAGGTTTGAAGTTACTGGTGGTTGAAGATACCTATTTTAACCAAATGCTGGCTGTAGAGTTGCTTAAAAAACACATCGCCGGCGTTCAGGTTGACATTGCAGACAATGGTCAAATTGCTTTGGAAAAAATAGCTGAACAAACCTTTGACCTTATCTTAATGGATGTTAAAATGCCGATCATGGACGGCTATGAAACTACCCGGCGCATCCGCTTGATGGATGGGCCTATGAAAAATGTACCGATCCTCGCGCTCACAGCTAATGCCATTCCCGAACAATTGGAAAAATGTGTGGAGGCGGGAATGAATGGCTTTATTACCAAACCCATCAACAGCCAGGAATTAATTGAAAAGATTGCGGAGGTAACACAGGGGTGAACCATTCACAAGGAGTTACAAGAGTTATGAGCGTTTATTAGAGACTCCTGAAACTCTTGTAACTCCTTGTAACTCCTTGTGAAAAAAAAGAGCCTGTCTTGCGCCCTTACGAGACGAGCCTGTTGGCATTTAAATCGCCTTCAGCACCTCGAGATAAAACGCCCAAAACTTCTTGAAACTCGAAATGGAAGCGCGTTCATCCGGGCTGTGCGCGCCTTGAATCGTCGGGCCGAAGGAAACCATATCCAGGCCCGGGTAGGCCTGACCAATGATCCCGCACTCCAGACCGGCATGGCAGGCTTCGATGACCGGTTTTTCGCCGTGCATTTTTTCGTAAATCCCCGCCATTTTGCGCACCACTTTGGAGGAAGGGTCGGGTTTCCAACCGGGGTATGCGTTGGCTGTTTCTACTTTGGCGCCCAACAGATCGAACGGCGCCCTGAATGCAGCTGCCACATCGGATTTGCTGGATTCTACCGAGCTGCGCTGCAAGGAGCCGATTTTCATCAAGCCGCGGCCGAGCGTGATTTTTGCCAGGTTGGTCGACGCCTCCACCAGACCAGGAATTTCAGGGCTCATCCGGTACACTCCGTTGTGTACGCTGCGGATTGCGTTCAGGAATTTCTGCTGGTCGCTGCGGCGCATGACCTGCGCGGGCGCTTTTGTTTCCTTTGCCACAATTTGTAAGCCTGGTTCGGCGGTTTTATACTCCGTGGTGAGC
>JAEUUR010000533.1 GCA_016787465.1 Saprospiraceae bacterium
AAACGATATTTGGCATCTTCTGCGCCATGGCCCATATTGTCTTCCGGCCATACATTGATGGCTCGGTAGGTTTTGTTTTGATGATCAACCCTAGTCAGCAAACCATGATATTCTCCGCCATAAACAATGTTATTGTTCAAGGGATCTACTGCCATTGTGGCGCTTTCTCCACCGGCGCTGGGTTCCCAATCGCGTTCGGATATAGAACCTCCGTCGCTCCGGTGGGCAATTCGGACACTCGAATTGTCTTGCTGGGCCCCGTAAATATTAAAAGGGAATGCATTATCGGTGGTTACGCGGTAAAACTGTGCGGTTGGCTGGTTGTGGTAAGTTGACCAGGTTTCACCGCCATCGTAACTGATTTGAGCGCCGCCGTCATCGCCGATGATCATGCGTTTGGGGTCTTCAGGCGCCACCCAAAAATCATGGTGATCCCCGTGCGGAGCATATTTGGATTGGAATGTTTTGCCGCCGTCTTTTGATTTGTGGTAAGCAACGTTCATCACATATACCACATCGGCATCTTTCGTATCGGCATAAATACGGGTATAATACCAGGCCCGTTGACGAAGGGAACGATCTTCATTGATTTTTGACCATTTTTTACCGCCATCATCAGAGCGAAAGACGCCACCGTTCTGGCTTTCAATGATAGCAAAAATTCGGTCTGAATTCACGTGGCTAACCGCCAAACCAATGATCCCAATGGTATCTTTCGGCAGTCCCTCATTCCGCGTTATTTCCATCCATGTGTCGCCTCCATCGACGCTTTTCCACATACTTGAACCTTGTCCGCCACTTGTAAAATCATAGGGTGTGCGCCGTACGCGCCAGCAAGAAGCAAATAGAATACGTGGATTAGACGGATCCATGGCGATATCAACAGCGCCGACGTCTTTATTTACAAACAAAACCCGCTCCCAGGATTTGCCGCCATCTTTGGAACGATAAATTCCACGTGTTTCCGAGGATTTAAACAAATCGCCCAAAACGGCTGCATAAACGAGGTCATGGTTTTGGGGATGAACTTTTAACCGGGGGATATGCCTGCTGTCGGCAAGCCCGATATTTTTCCAACTTCTGCCGGCGTCTTCACTTTTCCACATACCGGTTCCGTAGGAAACGTTTCCACGAACTGTACACTCGCCTCCCCCAACATAGATCACGTTAGGGTCGGAAGGGGAGACTTCGATGGCGCCTATACTCCCTCCAAAATAACCGTCGGAAATGTTTTCCCAGGTTCGGCCACCGTCTTGCGTTTTCCATACGCCACCGCCTGTTGCGCCGAAATAAAACAGGTTTGGTTTGCCGGAAACGCCGGTTACCGCTGCAGAACGCCCACCACGAAACGGGCCGATGTTTCGCCACGAAAATGCGCTCAGTAATTCTGTGGAAACAGCAGGAGGGTCAATCGGTTTTGTTTTTTGGGCAAACAACACCAAACAAAAGCACAGGCTAAAAAATGTAATTGTAAAACGACGCATGGTACGGATGTTTTTTCGCCCTGCAATGTACCATGATTGGATTAAATTATGTGCAGGTAGAAGGAAAATGCCAATCCCACAGGTCGGAAACCACGTTTAACCTGCCTCCTGGGGCTGTTGTGGCTCCGTATCACTTTTTCCATGGTTGCGACGAAATTCAGTTGGCGTCATACCTGTTGCCTTTTTGAAAGCCGAATTGAATGACATTTTATTATTGAATCCGACAGCATAGGCCACTTCGATGATGTACATGTCACTTCTGGTCGTTTCTGTTAAGGTCTGCATTGCTTCTTTGATCCGCAAATGATTCACATATTCAAAAAATGACATGCCGAGGTGTTCATTGATTACTTGAGAAACATGGTGTTTCCCGGCTTTAAGGTGTTTGGCAAGTTTGTCGAGGCTGAACTCCGGGTCGTGGTACAAACATTCTTCTTTCATGGTTATCTCCAGGTTTTTCAGAAGGGATTGTCCTGCTTCTAGGGTAAGTCCTGAATTTTTATATTTTCCGTTGGTTAATGTGTCCGACCAATTTAATCCGTTGAAAATACTTGGTTGAACATACCCCAGATAGGCTGTCAGGTATATCATCGCTGTCATAACCGCAGAAATGTGATAATCCCAGAGCGGGCTGAAAAACGGGTATTGGATCAAAATG
>JAEUUR010000555.1 GCA_016787465.1 Saprospiraceae bacterium
ACCACCCCGATGTCTTTATTCATGGCGAGTTCATTTTCACCGTAAGCGCAATCGATATCGAGCGTGGGCATGCCCCACTCGTCCGTTTTTTCCCGGTTGAGCGACACGTTGTTTTCAAAACGGGGCAGCATTTCGGCTTGCGACTGCAGAAAGATCGTCCAGGCGCCTGGGCGGGTGATTTCCGATTTAAATGCGGCCCCGAACCCTTCCATATTGTTGCCACGCTCCCAGCCTTCGCGCGCGCAACTGCCGCCGAAAGCGAAACCGCGCAGGTAATCGGTTCGTCGATCAGTGCCTACATTCCGAAACCGCGGGATATAAAAACCGTTGGGTTTGCGGCCTTTGTAGTAGCGGTCTTCAAAACCTTCGTAGGTGCCTGCACACAACATGCGGTAGTTGTGATCCATCAAATAATGGCCCAACACCCCGGAATCATTCCCAATTCCGTTTGGAAAACGATTGCTGGTGGAGTTCATCAGGATCAGGGTGGTGTTCAAGGTGGCGGCGTTTACAAATACGATGCGGGCATAGTATTCTACCATTTCTTTCGTGACGGCATCGATGACGCGCACACCGGTTGCCCGCCCCTTTTTTTCATCGTAAATAATGGAGTGTACAATGCTGTCGGGCCGCAAGGTCATTTTCCCGGTGGCTGCCGCTGTCGGCAGGGAGGCGGATTGGCTGCTGAAATAAGCGCTGAACGGGCAACCCCGATGGCACAGATTGCGGTACTGGCAAGGGCCCCGGCCGTTATGCCTTACTGTGAGGTTGGCGCTGCGCCCGGTGAGTACGTACCGTTTTGGGAACGTTTTTTCCACCCGTTGTTTGAATTCTTTTTCCAGCACATTCAACTCCATGGGCGGTAGGAACTCGCCATCTGGCAACATGTCAACGCCGTCGCGGTTGCCGTTAATTCCGGCAAAACGTTCGATGTGGGCATACCAGGGCGCCAAATCGCCGTATCGGATGGGCCAATCGCAGCCAAAGCCGTCGATGGCATTTTCTTCAAATTCCAGGGCAGGCATCCTGTAGCTCTGCCGCGCCCACATCAGGCTTTTCCCGCCTACATGATAACCCCGAATCCAGCTAAAGGGCTTGATTTGCTGGTAAGGATGTTGATCATCGCGAACGAACAGATGCCGGGTACCTTCATTAAATGCATAACAACGCGATTGAATCGGGTATGTTTTTTCGGTGTCATCGACGGTTTTCCAGTTGCGATGTTCGAATTCCCAGGGGGCTTTCAAGGCGGTAGGATAATCCGTGATGTGGTCGAGTTTCGGGCCACGTTCAAGCACCAGGGTGCGTAGTTTGCGCTCACAGAGTTCTTTGGCAGCAATACCGCCCGTCATACCGGAACCGATGACAATGGCGTCGTAGGTGCGCTTTTTTTTGCTGATGAAATGCATGTAATGAAAGATGGTGTGTAGTCGCTTAATACAGTGTTTTTTGAGTTCGGTATCGTTGAGAGTTGCCTTCGAATTCGATCAGCAGTGGGAAGGATTTGATCAGACGTAAACGGTGAGTGCCCATGCCTTCAACTTTCAAAATTAATTCGTAAAAACCAGGCGGCAGCAAGGAGAGATCGACAAGACCGCCCTTACATTCCGGTGGTTGAAGTTGCGAGTTGGAGCGGCGGTCGGTGAATTCGATGGTTTCCGGCCAGCCGCCCAGTTGGGCTTGGGTGAACAGGATTCCTTGTCCGGGGTTGTCGTTTTTTGCCCAGAGCACCGCGTCAAATTTAAGATTGGTAACTGCCGGTGATTGTCCGGAATGGCCATCCAGCGTCGAAGCGGTGATTCTGACCGGTCCGCTGTTCAGATCGACGCCTTCAAAAACGCCCTCAGGACAAGGGCGGATGTAATGCAGGGGAAGTTCGTAAGCCGTGCCGTTGCCACCGTCGGGCAGGGAATAGCATTTTTTATTCATGAAGCTCATGCGCTCGCGTGCACGCTCGTCGTCGTTCCAACCGCTCACGCCGACGGTTGCATCCAGTTCCAAAACAAGGGTGGCCGGCAGCCGGACGAATGGTTCGGTGAGTACGACTTTGATGAATGACATAGGTTTCATGAATCAAAATCAAAGGTGCTTCATTTTAAAGGAAGATCAAACGGTTATTGAAATTTTAAAGATGAGGTTTGTAAAAATATAACCGGTGTAAGGCAGTTATGGTGTTGGAATTCGTCAATCGGATGGCGTTGGCGTTGACTGAAATTATATAACGAAACCTGACAATTAAAAAATTTGCACGGTTTTTGATCGTTAATCTTTAATAAGCCTATATCCGGGAAACCGAAAACAAAGCATATGGACAACAACGGCGTTTTGCAATATATGGTGGATTTTACGCTGCCATCCGATTTGTCAGAAGAGTTTGTGCAAAAAATACCTGCTCAACGGAACATGGTAAATCGTTTGATTAGTGAAGGTAAAATACTTAATTACGCTCTATCACTCCAGGACTCCAAGTTATGGGCTGTTTTTGCAGCTGAAACGGAATCCGATTTAATGGAATTGGTACACAGGCTGCCGCTTACGCGTTATATGAAGGTGAAAATCAGTGAGTTGACTTTTTATAACGCTTCCAACCCGGTTACGCCGGCGTTTTCAGCCAACTAATTTTCGTGGTATGACTTTTTGGGAATGGCTGTTTCCATTCGGCCGCGGGCAAGAAAATATGGAACGCTACACCGAGTTGCGTTCCGGCCCGATTCTGAATACCATTGCTCGGCTGGAACAACGCATCATGGAACGTTTTCCTGAATCAGGACTTTCAAAGGTTTGTAAAGAATTTCACGTATTGGCCGTTCGGTCAGAACTGCTGGCACGCAACCTGCGCAAACCCATCTGGCCCGTGCGCATCATTGCCATTTTGGCAGCCCTGTTGCTTACAGGCCTGGTCATTTTTGCAGTACAACAACTGGTTGCCAATTTTTCTTTGGGTTCGGAAGGTATGTTGCAGTTGTTACAATCTGCAGAATCGGTGGTGAATGAACTGATCTTCATGGGCCTGGCTATTTATTTCCTGGTGAGCATCGAAGCCCGCCTGAAACGCCACTCCGCACTCAAAGCCCTGCATCACCTGCGCAGTATCGCACATATCGTGGATATGCACCAACTTACCAAAGACCCCACCCAGCATGTGGTGTCCATTGTGCAAACCCAATCCTCTCCCGAACGCAAACTTAACCGAGCGGAACTGACTCGTTACCTGGATTATTGTTCCGAAATACTCTCGCTCGACGCCAAAATTGCCGCGCTGTTCGCTCAAAACGTCGACGATGAAGTGGTGCTCACTGCGGTGAATGATCTGGAACTGCTCACCCAGGGCCTCTGTGGAAAAATCTGGCAGAAAATCATGATTTTGGATTTGGGGGAATAAAAGGGGAAGTGTTAAATTACGGCATGCACTTCCATTTCTCAATTTTTTGCCGTTTGTTTGCCTTCCGTTCAAATCCCAAAAGCTTGCAGCGCAGACAAAAATTAGTTCTTTTTTTTATGTGGTAAAGTGAAATTTTGACAAGTTATTTGACTGAAAATCTGTGAATTGTGATGTATTTCACGTCGAAACAGTGATTTTTTAGGAAAATATTTGTTTACACATGATGTTTTTTTACCTTTGTGCGCCTACTACTCCGAAATTCCGCCGCCATGTTGATTGGCGGAACAGAACAAACCAGGGAAATCGCGGCGCATCAACTTCACTTTAACCACATTTCATTTTGTCCGCCGTAGATTTAATTTTTGAGGCAATAAATCGGTGATTTGCCTGGTAAATACCAACCTATATGGGCAGGAAAGAAAAGTTTGTTTACAACATTCACACCCTCACTTACGAGAAAGTAGTAATCCCGATTAAAACCCGCATTTGGCAAGCCTTCGGATTCTTTTCCGTTGTAGTTGTTACGTCTCTTGCCATGCTCGCCGTTTTCTACACGGTTTTCCCCTCCCCGCGCGAAGCGGATCTGATGCGGGAAATCGAGCAAATGGAATCCAAATACAAACAAATGAGCGGCCAGGTCGAAGTTATGTCCAAGGTGCTCGACAATATTCAAGACCGCGATGCCAACGTACACCGCATGGTGTTCGGCATGGATCCGATCGATCAGGACATCTGGCAAGCCGGTGTGGGCGGTCACGAAGCGCACCCGGAACTGGCGGCATTTAAATTCGGCGGTGAATCCATCAGCCAAACCCTCGATAAAATCGACTTCCTGAGCCGCCAACTCGTTTTGCAAAGCAAATCGCTCGATACCATTCAGAACCTGGCTAAAAACCAGGAGAAAATGCTGGCTTCGCTGCCAAGTATCAAACCTGTGCGTGAAGATAAGCTGCAAAAAAGCCTCGGCACCCTCTCCGGTTTCGGATACCGCATCCACCCGGTATATAAAATTAAAAGGTTCCACGCAGGCCTCGATTTCCCCGCCCGCGTAGGCACCGCCATCCAGGCGCCCGGCGATGGCGTAGTGGTGGAAGCCGGCTGGCACTCCGGATACGGCAACTGCGTAAAAATCAGCCACGGATACGGTTACGAAACCTTGTACGGCCACATGAATAAAATGACGGTTCACGTCGGCCAACGGGTAACCAAAGGTCAAAAAATTGGTGAAGTTGGCGATACAGGGCTATCTACCGCGCCGCACCTCCACTACGAAGTACACCACCGTGGCCAACCGATCAATCCGATCAACTTCTGCATGGACAACCTCACACCGCAAGAATACCAACTCATGGTGAACGCCGCACAAAAAGCAAACCAGTCGCTGGATTGATATACTTCGCGCTGTTTGGTTATGAAAACAGCCTTCGGCTAAAGCGTTGATTAACAGCGCTCAGTATGACAGATTGCATTCAGAATCACGCTGCAATCACTATAAATAGCGAAAGATGATAAACAAACCCCGTCTGGTAGTTGCCTGACGGGGTTTGTTATTTGTGGACGGGCGCAATTTGGCGCGAGCCAGGTTAATCAATAGAAAACGGCTCTACGAAAGGAGAATAACTGTACAACTGCGGATAGACACATGTTTTTTCCTTGAAATCTCGGAGTCCAACTCCGAATTTTCAAAGAAAAAAACCTTTAATTCCCAATAACCCTTTTCAAAGCCTTCAATGCTGCCTGGTTTTCCGGGGCATAAAATGCTTCCAGTACATCGAGTTTTTCGCGTTTACTGAGGTGGAAACTCAGCGAGGCTTCCCGGTTTTTGCGCACCGGGTGGTAATGGAAGCGCAACATCTGGATGTTGTTTCGGCCCAGCGCGTCGCCCAGCAAACTGAGGGCATTGTCTTGCTCGAAATCCTGTATGTCGGTCATTTTGGTGGCGGCCCCGGCTGGGGTGAACAGGTTGTCGAGCACGCCTTTATCATCGCTGGGAGCGATCGGCGTAATTTTATCCCAGCAACGAATTTGTACGAACACAACCCCGCCGGTGTTTTCCCGGATCCAATCCTGAAACGTATGCACAAAACGGATGGCAAGCCCCATGCCGTAGTTGTCGCGAAAACCCGCATCCACGGCTTCAATGCCGGGGTGGGTGGGCAACCATACATTGGGCAGAATAAAAGGAAAGGTGCAATTCATACGCAAGGCGCTGGTGAACGCCAGGCTGTCGCTTTGCTGCTTGGCGAACATTTTACCGAAGTCGACCCCGTCAAACTCTACCTGCTGCGCCAGGCGGCCGCTCACCTGAGGGCGCATCAGGTAAGAAACGCCTTGCGGACTGATCAGCATCCGGCGTGCATCGTTGAGCAAATATGGTGAAAGCACCATCATGGGTATTTGCGCCTGTGCTTCCGGCTGGCGGTAATCAGCCAGGCGGCCGGAAAAATAACCCCGGCAATTTTCATTCAATTGTTTTTCGAATAAGTAGCCGCGGTCTTTCCGGTAACTGAAGTTGCCCGATTTGAAGGTGGTGAGCGGAAAAAAAAGATCGTTGGAAACCACGGCAAAACTAATCGGATTCAACAGGTCGCGCCCCATTTCTTCCAGCATGGAGGGCTCTTGAGGAGATAATCGTTCGCCGCGCCCGCGCCGGAGCATAGCTTCCCGGACATAGGCAGCGCCCAGCATGCCTCCCGAAGCGCCGGTGATGAGTACCGATTGATCGAGCAAACGCCCGCCGGTAGTAAAATCGGCTTTTTGGATCGTTTGCATCGTCCACAATGCAGCGCGCAAGCCGCCTCCGCTTACGCATAGAAAAACCATTTTGGGTTTTGGCTGCCGCTCTGTTTTGTTTTTTTCGAGCCAGCGTTCCAGAATCCGGATGGTAGCCGCTTTATCGTTGGCCACCACTTCGCGAGTGGCCAGGTTTTCCAGGGCTTCGTAGTTGTATTCTGCCCGGTGTTCTGGATGATAATCAAGCCCGTATGCGCGGTTTCGGTAATTAAAAATACCCCAGCTGGAAAGCAGGTTGACTGTTATGACCAGGGCTATAATAACAAAGGCGCTCCATTGCCGGAACCAGAAGGTGACGGCTCCCAACATGGCCACTCCCAGGCTCATCAGTAAAAACAAAGAGGCCGCCGTCGGGATGCGCAACCAGGCGCTGTCCATAAAAACGCCTTGTACCATGAGCAGTGCAAGCAGCATAATTTGTACCACCACCGCATTCCAATGATTTTGGCGGAATACACGCTCCAGGAGCCGCGGGTCGTAATGCGCCACGCTGCGTACAAGCCTGAGATGGAAGCGCTCGCTCAGGTAGGTATCAACGCGCCAGGCGGTCACACCCAATTGTATTTCACGCACGGTGGGCAGGCGCTGGCCGCGCGAGAGCAGCCAGGCGCCGGGGCGCGGGCTGAAATTAAAAGGGTGCTTGAGGGAGTAGATGTCTTTGTTGGTCAGATGCAGGTATGCAGCCATCAGGCTGGTAAGCGCTACGGCGCCCGTCAAAAAACCGGTCAGATTCCAGCCTATCTCCGCACCGGAAACCAGTTCGTCGTGCCATTGGAACCAGGTAGTGCAAAACAGGTATAGGAATAAAAAACCAAGCGGTACGAGGCTGTTGTTCAGGCAGTATTTGGTAAATGGAGCGCTCAGGGTAGCCAGGAAAGGGAAACGGTTGGAACAGAGCAAATAGGTGGTCAGGTGCCAGATCATGACCATACAACCGAATGCAGCGCCAGTAATGAAAAAACTCCAGAAATTAACTTCTCCCAGGTATTCGGGGGTAAGCATGAGGTAGTGCATGCCGAAAAATCGCCCGGCCAATCCGGCAGAAAAGGCGGCTAATACCCCCCAGAAAAATAACAATACCAGGTGGCTGCGCAGGTGCAGCACCAGCAATTGAATGGGGAAGGAGTAGTATAAAGCCCGGAACATGAGCGTTTTTTGAGCGGTCAACCGTATAACTCATAGTGGATCTGGTCGCGGCCATAACCGAGTTTGACAATCAGGTTGGCGACGCCTTCGTCGATCATGTTGCTCCAGCCACACAGATAAAATGCAACGTCGGGCCGGGCGTTTTGGTATTTGCCCAGGTAAACTTGATGCACATATCCTTTCCATCCCGGCCAATCGGATTGGCGTGAAAGCGCCACATCGAAGGTAAAACCAGTCATGGTTCGCGAAAGTTCCTCCAGTTCGGTTCGGTATAAAATATCGCTTTCCGTACGGGTTCCAAAGATCAGGTGGATATTCCGGTGGGGCTTTCCGCTGCGCTGTACATCGAGCAGCATGCTGCGAAACGGCGCAATTCCGGTACCAGTGCAAATCAGTACGAGGTCTTTTTCAATTACATCGGGCAGCACAAAACCGCCGTCAGGGCCCTTGAATTTCAGTTCCGAACCGATGTTTACCTCATTAAAAAAGTAGGCAGAACCCAGGCCAGGGTTTGATTGGACAATGCACAGTTCGAGCAGGTTGTCGCCATCGGGTGCATCGGCGATGGAGTAGCTGCGCCATCGTTGCAGGCGCTTTTCACCGATGGGCAGGTCGAAGGTGATAAACTGCCCGGCTTTGAAGTCGAAGCTCCCGACCTCCGGCACTTCAAGCAGGAAGGAACGCACCCCGGGGGATAAAGGGGTGATTTTTTTGACGATGCCTTGATACCAGGTTGTCATTTGGTTGGTATGGAAATAGATGTTAAAAAGTCAACGTGAAATCTGCACTGAAATTCCACCCTTCTATAACAAACAAAGGCCGTTCCAGTTTGTTGGAACGGCCCTTGCCGGCGTAAAAACGCATCATTTATTCAGTCGGATCAATAATTCACTCCGAGCGCTTTCAACGTTTCAAAGTCGAGGTTACCTACCGGCAAACCTTTGTCTTTTTGGAACTTGGTGAGAGCAGCTTTGGTACGAGCGCCCATGATGTTGTCGGTTGGGCCTGGCTCGTAACCTGCTTTGATCAGGGCCGCCTGGATCTGACGGATCGTATAGCCGGTCACTTTTTCGCCGCAAAGTACTTCACGCCATTCGGTGAAGCCGCCTGGTTTGACGAGTTTGCGTTTGGTAACGGTGGTGTATTCTGCCGGAATGTCTTCGGTGCGTGTAGAAGCGGCGCTTTTCAATACGCGGGTGGTTTGCGTTTTGTATTCAGCCGGGATCACTTCTTCGCGATAAGAGGCAGCTACTTTTTGCACTTGTTTGCTAACGGTAGCGTATTCAGCCGGAATTTCTTCTTCTTTTACAGTAGCAGGCGTTTTCAAGACCTGTTTTTTCACGGTAGCATATTCGGCTGGAATAATTTCTTCGCGGGTAGCGGCGGCGGTTTTCACCTTGCGAACCGTCATCGTTTTGTATTCAGCCGGGATCACTTCTTCTTTGGTGGTGGCAGGTGTTTTTACCTTGCGTACCGTGCGGCTGCCCATTTTGGCAGGCACTTCTACGGTTTTAACGCAACCGGCATCGGCAACGCCTGAACCGTCGCAACCTTTGTTGACACGTTTGGTGATCGTAGCGTATTCAGCTGGCGTTTCAACCAAGCACCATACCAGGCAATCGTCGGGGTTTGCGCTCAAGCAGTTGGCGTCGGCGCGTTTTTTTACCCATTTGGTAGAAGCCGGTTTGGTTTCAAGACGTTCGGTTACTGTTTCGTATTTAGGTTGCAACACTTCAATTTTGGTGTATGCGGCATCTTGGACGAACGTTTCGGTAACGGTTTCATAAACAGCAGGAACTTCAACCACGCGGCGGCCTTCAGGCTTGGTCATCACGCGTTCGGTAACTGTTTCGTATTCCGCAGGCACGGTGATCACGCGTTTGCTTTCAGGTTTGATCATCACGCGTTCATCAACGGTTTCATATTGTGCGGGAACCGGAACAAGGCGTTTGCTGGCGGCTTTTACCAATACCTGTTCAGTGGTGTTTTCGTATTGAGCTGGTACCGGGATCAAGCGTTTGCTGGCCGCTTTTACTTCAACCTGTTCGGTTTTGGTTTCATATTCAGCCGGCACGGCAATGCTTCTTTTGGAAGCTGCCTTTACCAATACCTGTTCCGTAACATTTTCATATTGATCGGGGATCAAGCATTTAGCGTAACATTTTCCTGGCTGTGCGTTTTGCGGCGCATCCTGAGCGACGGCCATGGTTGCAAAACAAATAAAAAGTGGAAGGAGGAATTTCAATTTTCCCATGTTGTGTAAAATTGGTTAACGAATGTTTGAAAAGGTTGTGTTTGTTTTTAATGATTAGCTGACAAAGAGCGTATTTGCGCAAAAGTAAGTTACAAAAGTTTGAAAAGACCTACTTTTTTGATGATTTTTTAATGAATTAACCCTGATTTTGAACAGGTATTTTGGGATAACAGATGAAGTACTTTGTAACTAGTTGAGTATAAAGGGGTACATCGGAACATTGGTCGATCGGCAGCACCGCTCCGTTTTTAAACAAAATACGGATTTGCTCTTTTGAATCGTCGTAGGCACGGTTACTTTCGGCTCCTGTGAATACCAGGTAATTCATTTCCGCGCTTTCTCCCAGGTGTTTTCGCACTTTTTCCTTTATCTGCTCCACATACGCTTCCGGTGGCGGCTCGTTGAACCATTCGAGCCTGAACAACTTCCGGTCGAGCAGTCCTTTAGATAGAAAAGCCAGTGTAAAGTCACTTGTTTCAGTCCAGTTTTTTATGGCTGCGGTGATATCGTTATCATCGAGGCGGGCAAAATGGGCGAGCATCTCTTCGTTTTGAACCTGCTCTCCTGGTTTGTGGTACAAAAACCACGAAAGGTGCTTGGGCGCATCGAGCGTTTCGCCTGCGAGGGCGAGTACGCGCGCGCGCTTGAGCAGATGGATGAGCATGTGTTCGGCGGAAACGCCGGTTTTATGCAAATACACTTGCCAGTACATCAACCGCCGGGCGATCAGAAATTTTTCGATGCTGTAAATGCCTTTTTCTTCCACCACGAGCTGTCCGTGATGCACCGCCAGCATTTTAATGATGCGGTCGTAACCGATCACGCCTTCGCTTACACCGGTAAAAAAACTGTCGCGGTTGAGGTAGTCCATCCGGTCCATATCCAGTTGACCGGACACAAGTTGGTGCAGAAATTTTTTGCTGTAGGTATCGTTAAAAATCCGAAGGGCCAGCTCCAGTTTTCCGTCAAACTCCCGGTTCAATTCCTGCATAAACCAGGCTGAGATGGATTCATGGTGCATCTCGATCAGTGTGTGTTCGAGTGCATGCGAGAAAGGGCCGTGTCCGATATCATGCAACAAGATGGCGATACATGCCGCTTCAGCTTCTTCATCCGTAATTTCTACGGCTTTCTGGCGCAGCGTTTCGATGGCTTCCTGCATCAGATGCAGCGCGCCCAGGGCGTGATGGAAACGGGTGTGCAGCGCCCCCGGGTACACATACGGGGCCAAACCCAATTGCCGAATGCGCCGCAAACGTTGAAAATAAGGGTGATCAATCAGCTCAAGCAGCAGGCCGCGAGGCACGGAAACGAATCCGTAGACGGGGTCGTTAAAGATTTTTTGCCTGTTGTTCATATTTTCCGCAACAAAGGTCGGGAATTTTAACCCTTCACGACATAAACTTACCATCAAATTCGTTCCAAGTCATTGCAGGCAATTTCCTAACCACTAAATCGTTTGGCCACCATGATATACCAGTTTTATAAAATGTACTTTGATTGTGAAAACTCACTCGATTAAATCATTGAAAATCAATTAAGTTAAGCTCTGAAATCCTTCAATCATAGTAATCTGTGGTTAACTTTGCCATTCAAACCAATATCTCCGCATGGATAAAATTAAAATCCTCTGGGCCGACGATGAAATCGACCTGCTCAAACCCCACCTGATTTTTTTGCAATCGAAAGGTTACGAAGTAGTTACGGCCACCAACGGCCACGATGCTGTTGAAATTTACGAAGAACAAGCCGCCGATATCGACGTCGTTTTTCTGGATGAAAGTATGCCCGGGCTCACCGGCCTGGAAGTACTGCCGCGTATCAAGGAGCGCAACCCTTCCGTACCGGTGGTGATGATCACCAAAAACGAAGCCGAACATGTGATGGAAGACGCCATCGGCTCGCAAATATCTGATTACCTCATCAAACCGGTGAACCCGAACCAGATCCTGCTGACGCTCAAGCGCCTGATCGACAACAAACGCCTCGTCAGTGAAAAAACAGCACTGAACTACCAGCAGGAGTTCCGCAATATTTTTATGCAAATCACCTCGGGGCTCGACCACAACGAGTGGGTAGATGCCTACCGCCGCATTGTTAATTGGGAATTGCGCGTGGATGCCAACCAGGCCGGCGGGGTAAGCGATATCCTGGCTCAGCAAAAGGAACAGGCTAATACCGAGTTTTCAAAGTATGTGACCAACAATTACTTCGACTGGGTGGATAAAAATAAGGAGGTCGGCCCGATCATGTCACATTCCATGATGCGGAAACACATTTTTCCACACATCGGCAACGGAACGCCTACCATCGTCGTGCTGCTCGACAACCTGCGATTCGACCAGTGGAAAACTATCGAACCGATTATCAACGAACAGTTCAAAACGGAGAACGAAGGTTATTTTTTCAGCATCCTGCCTACGGCTACCCAATACAGCCGGAACGCGATTTTTGCAGGCATGATGCCTTCTGATATAGAAAAAATGTTCCCCGATAAATGGAAAAATGACACTGATGAAGGCGGTAAAAACCTGCACGAAGATTTTTTTCTCGGTAAACAAATCGACCGCTCATTCCGGAAACCCGTGAAATGGGATTACATCAAAGTAACCAATGTGGGACACGGTAAAGAGTTGAACGACAATATCTTACATTACCTGAACAACGACCTGACGGTGATCGTTTATAATTTCATCGATATGCTTTCGCACGCCAGAACCGAAATGGAGGTGCTTAAAGAACTTGCGGGCGACGAACGCGCTTATCGTTC
>JAEUUR010000572.1 GCA_016787465.1 Saprospiraceae bacterium
GGACCCCAATAGTGTCACCAACAGTTCCTCGCTTCCCGCTCAATACTACACCAATCAGCGCATCCGCATCAATGGAACTTTGATTGTCAACAGCCCTACCTTTCTTCTAATCAACTGTAGAGTGCAAATGGGGCCGGGGGCAGTCATTACAGTAAATGAAGGAAAACTGTTGGACGGGTTCAAAACACAGTTTTTCTCCTGCGAACAGATGTGGCGCGGCATCCATTTGAAAGGCGCGGCAAAATTGAGGCTCATTTCCTGTGTAGCTGAGGACGCGGAGTATGCGATCAATACGGAGAGTGCGTCCGTCATTGCTTTGCGGGAGAATACCTTCAATCGCAATTATATCGGCATTCGATTGCGCCCCGCTTCGCCGGAGGCTAATATCCTCAATTTCACCTATTTTAGAAATAACTTATTTAAAGGCGGTTCACTTTTGCACAGTCCTTATCCAGGGCAGCAGGACCACAGCAAGCTTTCTTATGCAGGAATAGACGCTTCGGAATGTAGCTTTACGGTTGGAGACAACATTGCTCCAAATACATTCACGCAGATTCACCGGGGAATTACGATCTTGGATGCAACGGTTGCTGTCCGAAATTGCCGCTTTACTGATTTGCCGGAAGGTCTCTTTACTGATTTTGGCATTTATTCGGAAGGCGGAACGCTGGATGTAACTTGGGGGGGCGCGGAAGCTACCAGAAGTCAATTCATCAATTGTGGTTACGGTGTGCTGTCGTACAACACAGCGATGAATATCAGATACAGTTCTTTTTCCAACTTGGATATAGATGGAGGATTGGGTATCCAGTCTGTGTACAACAGCATGTCCACAGGCGGTTTTTTTGCTTCCTATAATAACTTCCAAATGGATGGCATCGGCACAGGTATCGTAACCTCTCGCCCCTTTGTGCCTGTTGGTACCGGTGTTGATATATTTCAAAACAACTTCATTTCACAGGGGACACTTGGGCTGGGAATTAAACATTGTATTAGCCTGTTTCACTCGAATAACCCCACTACAAACAATCTTGCTTATGTTCGAAATAATAATTTCGACATAGCCAGCAATAGTAACATTACATATTGTACATGGGGATTTAATATGGGGAAAAATATTTCAATAACCAGTAACAAGTACAATTTTGGAGCCTCAAGCGGGCAAACTTTTGATACCAATGACTTCGCCATCAGTGTACACGGGCTTGAGGGTGGAGAAATCAGCTTTAATCAAATCGAAGGAACGGCCTCTCCCGGCAACTTTTTCCGTGCAGACCGCGCCATTTCAGTTGTGAACAGCCCTAAAATCAAGATATGCGGCAATGTTGTGAACAATACCAAGGCCGGGCTTTATTTTAAAGGTGATAATTCGCAATCCAACGTTTCTGAAAACAACATGGGACGCCACCGCATTGGGCTTTGGGTCGATGGCGACAACCCCATGGCGGGTATAGGGGAACAAGTGCGCACCAACAACCGCTGGTCGGCCACACCCGGTGATTACATAGATTGGGCGGCTTTTTGTACGCAGGGAGTTCCGCCTGCTAATTCTTTCTTTCGGGTGCAATCAACCGACCCGGTAGTGTACCCATCTCCGATTTCTCCAATGAATGGCTGGTTTGATCCTGAAAACGGCCCTCTCAACTCCTGTATCGGCGCGGGTGAAAATTTGCTCTCCGATGCAGATCAGGCGCTTATGACGGGCAGTATTCAACTGTCTCCGCTGCAACAATGGGAGTCGGAATACCGTCTTTTGCAAAAAATTCAATCCCGCCCGGCAGGAACGCCCATTGGTTTGCAGGCT
>JAEUUR010000578.1 GCA_016787465.1 Saprospiraceae bacterium
AGGCCCGACTGTTTAAGTGCGGCAAGGTATGCCTCAACGTTGCTTCTAAGTGCTTCTTTTTCGCCGGCGGGTAACGTATTCAAACCATTCAACATGGCCTTTTCTTCAAAAAAACGATCGGCATGATGATGAACGATCGGCAGCATGGTATCTGGGTTGTCGCTACGTCGCAGCAGCAGCAATTGATTCGCCAACCGGTCGTCGTTTTTATCTTCGATATGGTAACAAATCCGGATCAAAGCCGCGCGGATATCATTACAAAGTTTGGTGATGGCTGCTGCCTGATTTTGTTGGTATAGTTCCCAATAATCTTTGACGAATAAGGGGTCGCCAACGATGATTTTTGCCTCATCCCGTTCAGCATCGCCGAAAAAGTAGTTACAACCAATCGGAAAAATTTGCAATTCATCATCCCGGTCTTTTTCATAAGCGCCAAAAGCGACCCGGGCAAGGCCTTTTTGTATGGTGAGAATCCGCTTGTCGAGGTGATGTTCACCCTCAACAAAAATATTGACGGCTACCCCTTCCTTGAGCTTTTTGCGGCAAAACTCGAACACTTCGTCATTTCGATCGCGTTGGTCGTACCCATCGCGATGCCGGAAGACGGGAAACATGTTCATACTTTCCAGCATTTTCCTGAAAAACGGTTTGCGGAAAATATCTCCCCGCGTCATATTAAAAACGGGAGGATTGAAAAAGATACAAAAGAAAATGGGATCGATAAAAGCCGAAGGGTGATTGGCAGCAATGAGTACCGGCTTGTTGGCCGGCACTATGTTTTTTCGGTGAAAGTAGATTTTCCTGAAGACAATCCGATACTCAGGATGCAGCATCGGATGAAACAGGTTGTAGATAAAGTTGCTTTTTCGTACGTGTCGGTAATCCATCCCTGAACTTGTTTCCAGATTCGGGGCGCCTTGAAGTCCGGTTGTATGTCTCAAAACCGGACTTCAAGTCCTCGAATTCAGTTAATTTCCATCTAACAGATTCCCCAATCCGCCAAGGATACTGCCTTCTTCTTTTCGTGGGCCAACGCCGTAAGAAATGATTTTGGCAGCCAGGCGACTGACGGGGAGCGATTGCAGCCAGACTTTACCCGGGCCGCGCAGCACTGCAAAGAAAAGGCCTTCTCCGCCAAACACCATATTTTTCAAACCTTTTACAAATTGAATATCATAATCTACCTGACTGGTAAAGGCTACGATACAACCGGTATCTACGCGAAGCGTTTCTCCAACTGCCAATTCCCGCTCCAGGATATAGCCCCCGGCATGTACAAATGCCATGCCGTCGCCCTCCAGTTTTTGCATGATAAATCCTTCGCCGCCGAACAGGCCGGTTCCTAATTTGCGTTGAAATTCAATGCCGATTTGCACGCCCTTAGCGGCGCAGAGGAAAGCATCTTTTTGACAAATAATCTTGCCGCTGTATTGCGACAGGTCGAGTGGCACAATTTTGCCTGCGTAGGGGGCTGCAAATGCTACCCGTTGTTTTTCACGAACTAGGTTGGTGTAGGTGGTCATGAACAGGCTCTCTCCCGTCAGTAACCTTTTGCCGGCGGTCATCAGTTTCCCAAAGAAGCCATCGGCCCGTTCACTGCCGTCGCCAAACACGGTGGCCATTTCGATCCCGTCGTCCATATACATAAAACTGCCCGACTCGGCGATCACGGTTTCCTGCGGATCAAGTTCAACCTCAACCGCCTGCATTTCTTCTCCAAAAATTTTGTAATCTATTTCATGATTGACTGGCATGGTAAATTCAGTTTAATTCAAATGATGAGGCAAAGGTTGGGCAAATCATCAAAATCCATGCAGAAATTAACGACGAACAAGTTTAGAATATCGTCTCACGTTCATTTTAATTTGCAATACACCCCTGTGCCGATACCCGGACTTTTCGGAACGTTTTGGGCCCAGGCCGCGCCTGCAAACGAAAGATTGACTCCAAAGTGCGGTGTAATTTCCCACAGTACTTTAGCGCCGACGGAAACCCAACCCTGGTCATTTACGTACAAACCGGTTAGGTGTTGAATTTCCGGCAACTCACGTGCGCCATTTTCCAACGGAAGCACGATATCGGAAAAGCCAATCAACCAGACAGGCCCAAGTTTCACCCCTGCCTCAACACCGGAATTTACAAAATGGCTGTAATCATTGCTGCGGTAGCCGTAACTTCCATAAACAAAGCCGTACACAACGCCCAAACCCATACCTGCGCTTACCATCGGCTGAATCGTCCAGGCCGGATAACCAATTTTTAGATCCTCCGCATTCAATCTGGTATCCCCGGAGGGCAGTCCGATTTTTAAAGTACCAGCTAAAGCCACTTTTTTTGATAAAAACTGATGCCTGACAGCCAATTGAACATTCCCCACTCCCCTGATTTGACTATTGTATTCACCGGTAAATGCATAGGGAGAATCCGGGTTTTTATCCCCTCGTTCGTTCAGTACAAAAGGCGCAGCCACAAACATCGTCGTCTTTTTTGTCAAGCCTATCTCACCGTAGAGTTGGATTTGTCTCTCCGACACCAACCGATCCAGGATAATATCTTCGCCACCTTTTCCGAACAATGTTCCGTAGGTAGGGATAAAATGATAGGCAACCTGCACAAAGGCATCAGATTTTGATCTGGCCCAAGGGCTCTGCGCTTGCACAACCAAAGGGAATAAACATATCAAAAGGAGGTAACGCATGGCAGTAAAAGTGTTTAGTTGACCGTGAGTAAATCAGACCAGTTTTGCCTGTAATTCGATTGGAACTGCAGAAAGCGCCTTACTTACGGGGCAGCCTGATTTTGCGGCTTGAGCCAGTTCCAAAAATTGTGCTTCATCTATTCCCGGCACGTTTGCTTCCAACTGCAGGGTAATTTTTTCGAAAGCCCAGCCGCCGCTGCTGTTATCCATATCAATCGTGGCTTCGCAACGAAGTTCAGTTGGCGGGAATCCGGCTCCGGAAAGCCTAAAACTCAAAGCCATGATATAACAACCTGCGTGTGCAGCGGCGATAAGCTCTTCCGGGTTGGTACCGGCTTTCCCGTCTTCATTTTGGAACCGTTTAGCGGCAGAATAGGGGGTGCCTGAAAGTACGCCCGAGGGGCCGTTGAGCTCGCCGGAACCGTCGGCGCCCGTTCCGTTCCACACGGCAGATGCATTACGTTTGAAATGTGCCATTCTTCGTTTTTATTTTATGGATGGTTGAGAAATATGCATGCGGTTATGAATCATGCTGCCGTTAAACAACTGAATGAACTTTTTGATTTTCATATCGTGGTTTTTTTGTGCAGAAAGTCCTCTCCCGGCATAATTAATGCTTAATCCTGGGTCTGTTTGCCAGCGATACAAACCTTTGCCGCTCATTCCATTAAATTGATAACAGTACGCCGAATCCATGCAGGTATATACGCCGGCATTGTATGTAATGGTGAAAGGATAATTATCTTTGGAAAACAAGTTGTTTCCCATGGCAAAGAATGGTTCAGGATAATTCAGCAAGTGCATGACAGAAGGCAAAATATCTATTTGCGACGCCAGGCTGGCGTTTCTGGCTTTCAGTGATCCATCGGGCAGGAAAAAGCAAATCGGAATGCTGTAGTTCTGGATGTAATTGCTGCGTCCAATTTTGGGCCCGATGTGATCGGCAGTGATGACGAACAAAGTATTGGCATACCAGGGCATTTTTTCGGCAGTTCGGAAAAATTGTTCCAAGGCGTAATCCGCATACCGGACACAACCTAAAATTGGATGCCCCTTCATGTTGAACCTGCTGGAATACTGTTCCGGCATTTTGAACGGATGGTGGGTGTTTAACGTAAACACTGCGCCTACGAAAGGCTGCTGCATTTGATCCAGCGAAGTTGCGGTAAACTGCAGAAAAGGCTCGTCCCAAATACCCCAGTGCCCATCGAATTGTGTTTGATCCGGAAATTGTTCCATGCCAACATATTGATCAAACCCAGCGAGTGCGGCAAACGCATCAAAACCCATGGTGCCCTTTTTCCCGCCGTGAAAAAAGGCCGATTGGTAACCATATGGTTTGAGCAAGTTGGCAATGCTGGTGATTTTGTTTCCGGAATAAGGAGAAAAGATGAACGGGTCGTTCTGCAGGGAAGGGATCGATGCCAAAATAGCCGGAATACCTTGAATAGACTCTTTGGCATTAGCAAAACCATTGGCGAATAAAAGTCCCTTCGAAAAAAGTGAATCTAAAAACGGTGTTTTTGATTTCCCGTTTAAACAACTCACATATTCTTTCGACAAACTTTCCACCATAATCACTACCACATTTAAGGGCTTTAAAACAGCCCCGGAATCCGGCAGATGAATCCCTTTATCCTGATTGTTTAATTCCTGTTCAGGAAAGAATTCAATGTCTTGCAACCTTTTTTTATCCGCCGACTTGATGATGGAAAACGGCGTATTCAGCAGAATTGGAATATTTTGCACATCTGTCCATTCAGCTGCATGGATAAAATCGAGCGGCCTGACCTGCAACCCGCCGCGTGCAGCCAGCAACGTAATGCCCAACCCGCACACCAACAGCGCAATTGACCAATTTTTGTTTCTTCGGTTGGGTTCAACAACGGTATCAAACCGCAGGCTAAATTGATAAATTTTCCAAACGGCTAAACCCAAACCAATACTGAACAACCACAAATACCAGTACTCCCAAAGGAAGGAGGGCAACAACCTGAAAAAGTCGTCGCCTTTTGCCCCTGTAACAAATAACAAAGCATCTGCCTGCATTCTTTTCCCGGTAAATGGAAAATAAGCCGCATCGATGAAGTTCGACAACAAAAACAGGCAGTTTGGGATCAGGAACAGGTAGAATAGTGTTCGTTGGTATCGTTGCTTGAGGGTAAAAGAAAAAGGTAACAAGACCAGGATGACATAAATCAGGTTAGTCAGAAAAATAGCCGACAAATCGAACACCATCCCCTGCATAAACAATTGCACCAGTACATGCCATTTCAGCGCATCGCTAAAATGTTCGGCGTTGGCCAACACAAATGCCACCCGACCCAAAAAGTAACCTAACAACAAGATCCCGACCTGTAACATCAGTCGGGCCAAAATCGACCTGGGATGCAACATTATTTTTTCCTTGCAGCCCGAACCAGGAAGTATGCCAACGCGGCAAAACACGCCACGCCAAGCCATTTGTAACCATCCTCTCCGAGTGACCCCGTCAAGCTGTGTTCCAAGGAAAGGGCGCCTACCCATTTTTCGGTTGTTTCCGACGCTTGCAGAAGGGCCACAATGACGCCGGCTAAAGCGCCCCCAGCCACAAGACCGGTTGCAAACAGACTGCCTTTGCCCAATTCGGCATCTTCAATTTCTTCGCCTTTGCGTTTTGCCATCCAATCCGTCAGTCCTTTAAGCGCGCCGCCAATCCATATTGGAAGTGTGGTTGCCAAAGGCAGATAAAATCCAACAGCGAAAGACAAGGCTTTCACAGCGCACAATTCGAGGGTAATCGCTACAAAAAGCCCTACCAGCACAAATTGCCAATCGAGGTTAAACGACAACAGGCCTTTGATCAAAGTTGCCATCAAGGTAGGTTGAGGAGCATTGAATTTTTCTCCAATGGCATGTTCAATTCCCTGGGCACGCATATCGGCTGTCGGGTTGTCCAAAAACAACACGGTTGCGCCTATAACCAGGGAAGAAACCACCACCCCAATGAACAAAGCCAGTTGCTGGTACCTGGGCGTTGCGCCAATCAAATAACCGGTTTTCAAATCTTGCGAAGTGGCGCCTGCATTGGCTGCTGCAATACAAACCATGCTGCCAACCACGAGCGCCATGGGCTCATAAACCTTTCCGGTCCAACCCACACCAATAAACACCAGGGCGGTGCCCATGATGGTAGCGATGGTCATACCTGAAATAGGGCTGTTTGAGCTGCCGATAATACCTACGATTCGGCTGGCAACCGTCACGAAGAAAAATCCGAAAACGATCACAAGGATGCCGATCAGGATTTTGCTCAGGAAATTTTCACCTGGAATAGACGGCAAAACTGCCATCAGCAGGATCAGGGCCAAACTACCAATTGCAACTACTTTGATAGAAAGATCGTCTTCTGTGCGGGCTTTGGCGCTATTTTTATCGCGGTTGCGAATATCGCCCATGCTATCGCGGAATGAAGATATGATCGTTGGCATCGTTTTGATAAGGGTAATAAACCCGGCGCCGGCTACCGCTCCCGCGCCAATCTGGCGGATGTAAGCTCGATAGATGGCCTCCGACATATTCGTAAATGAATGCGTTTCCGGATTCCAGCCGAAACGCGCACTGGCTTGTGCCATATTCATCAAATCCAGCTTTTGGAGTTGTGCAGCAATCACATCCGGTGGCACCAGCGTAGCAAGCAACGGCGTTAATCCAAACCACGCCAAAACCCCTCCGGCAACTAAAACCCCGGCAATCCTTGGCCCGATAATGTAACCCACACCCAAGTACTCCGGCGTAATTTCACCACTCAAACGTGCAGCGGGCAAGTATTTATTCGCTACGCCCGACACCCAGGTAGGACTTTCTGCAATAAAATGAAATACTTTTTGGAGAATGGCATAGCCAAAAGCGAATCCCAAACCCTGATAGGCTGTTTTGGCAAAATCGCCGCCTTTGTCACCGGCAATCAACACCTGAGCACAGGCGGTTCCTTCCGGATACGGCAGGGTTTCGTGTTCTTTGACGATCAGAGAGCGGCGCAAGGGTATCATCATCAACACGCCCAGAATGCCGCCGAATATGGCCAACATCAAAATGGTCCAGTAACTGAAATAATCTTTCCCGATGCCGTCACTTAAAAATAAAAAAGCAGGTAGCGTAAATACCACACCGGCTGCTACTGATTCACCCGCCGAGCCGGCAGTTTGAATGATGTTATTTTCTAAAATAGTGGTTTTCAAAAACTTGCGACCCAAAGAAATCGCCAGGACGGCTATGGGTATGGAAGCGGAAACCGTTAGGCCGGCTTTGAGTGCGAGATACACCGTGGCAGCTCCAAAAAGCACGCCGAAGGCGGCGCCCAATAACACGGCACGAAGGGTAAATTCCTTGACGGAAACATTATCCGGAGAGATGTAAGGCTTGAATTCAGTATTTTTTTCCATATTGAATTGGTTATTGCTCCGGCGAAAGGTATAAAAAAACCAGAAGTCGAGAGAAAATCCAATTTTTGAAAATTCAAGCCTTACATTTTCCAGCTTATTCGGCTGTCACTTTGATAAAATCGAATTGGTCGCCTTTAGAATCAGCAAATGAACCACCGGCGCCACCGCCAATTGAAAAGGTTTCAAAATAGGCCAACGCCGTAAAATCCTGGTTTCCGGCAAACGATCCGTTGAATTGGTGAATCGCTTGAAAATTGGCTGTTTTTGTTTCAAAGGAAGAAATGAATACAATAGGCGCTACCACTACCCTATCCAACAGGATTACTGTTTGGTCAAGGTTAGGGCCTTTAATCCTGACGCCAACTTTCGAATTTGATTGACTATATCCGCCAACAGCTAAAGCAAAACCATACAAATTCAAGTCAAAACGGGCTGAGATCGTCATTTTAGTAAAATTCCCCTGACTGAGCGTAAAGTGCTCTCCAATACCTGCCTTGCTTCTGCAGCCGCCGGCAATTTCGCCCATGGATGTAGCGTAGGCAACACAATTATTCACACTTGCATCACATAATGTAACACCACCGCCGCCGCCTTCTTCCTCCTGAACGCTCAACGGACAGGTGAAAGTAGCTTCAAAACGTATTGGCAGACTTGCGGCCGGCGAAACTACATCGATCAAAATGCCGCCAAACTCATCGAGGGTAAAACGATTGTTATTAATGATTTTGGCAACCTTGCTGCGCAGGTCTTCGTGGTTGATCACTGCTTTTTGGTAAGCTGCTTTGATGAAACTGTAATGATTACGTTTTAAGGATACAATCAGCTCCCTCACAACTTTGGGGTTCTTTTCATTTGAAATTGCTTCCAGATCAGCCAAATACCGCTCGTATTGCCCGGATTTATCTGCTTCAAGAATATCAGTCACCTTTTTGCGATGGGGCTCCATCAGCTGTTCAAGTGCCGCCATTTGTGCAGAAGATAGTTCGGCGCTTTTCTGGGCTTTAGTTTGAAATGAAACCAGGGTAAAAAGCAGGCAATAAAGTAGAGGGCGCCAATGGCGCATCAAAGATGTTTGCATGGTAAAAAATCGGTTGGTGAAAAAAAGAGGCCCGGTTTTATTTTCGGGCTGTACGAAACATTGGTGTCGGCAAATACCAATAGCTAACCCACAGCGTTTATTTTAACGCAATTGCCACTCATTTTATCCATCGCAACGGCATACCTTTGCCGGCAAGAACAAAGATGATGAAAAAACTATACCTGATAGGTTGTTTATGCAGCCTGATTTCCTTCGAAGTTGTTGCACAAGACAAACACTTCACTCAATTCTATGCAGCGCCTTTAAGCTTGAATCCAGCGCTGACAGGCGCTATGGAAGGCAGTTACCGGGTAGGCGCCATTTACCGGGATCAGTGGCGAAGTGTGCTGGAAGAGCCCATCAAAACTTTTTCTTTTTATGCTGATCTTCGTTTCGATCGTAAAAAGAAAAACAATAGCGACGATGCTATTGGCCTGGGTATCATGTTTTTCAACGATAAAGTTGGTATCGTTGATTTCAGCACCACACAAATTGCCGTTTCACTTGCCTACCACAAAGCATTGGGC
>JAEUUR010000595.1 GCA_016787465.1 Saprospiraceae bacterium
ACCGACATATCCTGAGTGTGATGAGACCTTATTCTTCCACCAGTCATCCGATTCTATTTTCCTGTACAACGACAAATTATCGTTCCTGCCGGAATGGCGACTGGTTTTCAGGAACAATTTCATGGTAGGTGATTCTTTTCAGACAGACAATGAGGTTACTTTTATAGTACAAAGCATCGATACCGTGCAGAGTGAAGGCCAAACTATTCGCTGGTTCAATTTAATAGACATTCATGGGTATCATCACCGAACAATTTCTGACCTATTTGGGCCATATTTAGGCTTTTTTGACGCAGATATGGGCTTGATTGCAGATTCGCATGAATATTATCTTCGCTGCTATGAATCGCCCGAATCCCCTTTAACTCATATTTCTACCGAACAGTGCGACCAGGTTCTACACCCTCAATCACCAACCCAATCCTTGCTTATCATACCTAACCCGGCACATGATGTTATCAATTTAAATTTTAAAGGCATTTGGACAAATCCCAACGTACAAATCACCTTTTGGGACGAGATAGGGCGGTTGGTACTGACAGAGGATGTAACCGCTGATAACCAGGATATGGACATCAGCGCACTTCCCAGCGGCGTGTATTTCGTGGTAAGCCAAAGCGGCTCGTTTTCCCTGCGTCAAAAACTGGTAAAGGTTTGATGGGCTTCAAACCTGAAAATACCGACGATTTCAAGTTTTTGACCCGCGAAGGTTGATCTATTTTGGTAAAAACTTACCTTTCTTTGCGTTCACTGCGGCTGCAAACTCCGCAGCATTCCCAATGAAAAAATTGTTCGCTTTTGGTATCCTTTTTACCGTCTATTTCAGCCTTACTGCGCAAAAAACGATTGCCCTCGAGGATTGTTTCATGTTTTATAAATTCTATCCGCAATCAGGCGCCGAACTGGTTTTCCTCAAAGATGGAAAACACTATGTGGAAATTGATCAAAAAGGACTCCATATCCGCGATCTGAGGGATGAGAAAATCGACTCTGTGGTAACCCTAAACCTACCCAAACACGCCCAACAATTTGATCAATTCGAGTTGAGCGACGATGAAACCAAACTCCTCCTCCGAACCGAAACCGAACCGATTTATCGGCATTCCGTGCTGGCAAACTACTTTGTATACGACCTGAAAACACAAAGTACCACCGCGGTGTGTGAATCTGAAAAACAACAGTTCGTCACTTTGTCGCCGGATGGTAAAAGCGCCGCCTACGTGGCCAACAACAACTTGTACATCAAAGACCTGGTACAAAACAGAACCATCCAGATAACCCGCGACGGCGCAAAAAACAAAATCATCAACGGTTTGCCCGACTGGGTGTATGAAGAGGAATTCAGCCCGGTTGACGGTAACGGAATGGTGGCTACCAAATGGAGCCCAAACAGCAAATACCTGGCTTTTATCCGTTTCGATGAAACTGAGGTTCCTGAGTTTAAAATGACCTTTTATGAAAACGCCATGTACCCGCGTTTGTCGTCCTTTAAATACCCCAAGGTGGGAGAAAAAAATTCCATTGTCAGTGTGCACCTGTACAATGCTGATTCCGATGATGTGGAAGGGGAAATCATGGGGCTCGAAACCACCGATTATGTACCCCGCATTCATTTTTCTACCGACAACAAATTAATCGTTTCGCGGCTAAACCGCCGGCAAGACACCCTGGAACTGCTCATGGCTCTTCCCGAACGGGCCATATTCGACCGTGATGAAAACAAATCCTACATTCCATCGCGGTTGGTATTGCAGGAAACCGACCCTGCATATGTGGAACTGGAATGGGAGAGCAAACTCACGTTTTTAAAAAACGACCCGAACCACTTTTTGTACGTGAACGAAAAAAGTGGTTTCACCCATATCTGGTATTATCCGATCAACCCCGGCCCGGGCGAAACGCCTAAACCGCTTACTTCAGGCAGCTTCGATGTCACTTCTTTTTATGGGGTCAATGAAAAAACCGGCAAATTTTATTTCCAGGCAGCCACCCCCACCCCGCTTGATCGCCAAATCTGGGAAGGCGACTT
>JAEUUR010000545.1 GCA_016787465.1 Saprospiraceae bacterium
AATCCTTGAAAAATTACCCAAACTCAGGGTTTGTCTGGCTCATGCAGGCGGTTCGTTTATACCCACAATCGGACGAATCCAGCACGGATTTGATTGCAGACCCGACCTGGTGGCTATTGACAACCCTGTTCCTCCCAGAAATTACCTTAGAAAAATGTGGTACGACTCCGCCACCCATGATCCGCAACTATTGCGGTACATTCTGGATGTTGTGGGTGATGATAAAATTTGTCTGGGCTCCGATTACCCATTTCCGCTGGGAGATTTGGAGATTGGTGCGTTTATTGAAAAAATGGAACTTCCGCAAGGGACATTAGAGCGCATTTTTTACCAAAACACCCTTGATTGGCTGTATGGTACGAATAACCAATAACAGAATCCCCGCAGCCATTCAGGCTTTGAAAGTAATGAGGTAATTGGCGCCAAAATTCCACAATACAACAATTCCCGTCGCAATCGCTTTGGAAGCGTAAAACGGGATTTTTTGTTTTTCATGGAAATAATAAATCAGTGCGTTATTGATAGCCAATCCTACTAAAGCCACGCCAAAAAATTTTGCAAATTGTATGCCTACCGCATGGTCGTGACTTTGGAATGTCCAAATCCGGTTAAGAATGTAATTGCTCACAACCGCACAAAAAAATCCGATGCTGCTTGCCACATATCGGTTAAGCATTACCCATTCCTTGAGTACCCAGGTCGCCCCAAAATCAACTACTACGCCTGTTGCTCCGACAACTCCGAATTTGATAAACTTGATCAGGAAATCCATGTATTCGCTGGTTAGGTGATAGTCCTGTTATAGGTCATTTCTGAGGCTTTGCGTCCAGAACGCCTTCCATTTCAATTAATATGTCGATCAGTTGTTTTTCTGTAACCTGGTCCGGATTATAGCCGATCAACCAGGTATTCTCAGCGCCAAGTCGTTTTACGATCCGCAATCGAATTTCCTGAAATTGCATTAAAAAATTCCCGGGGTTGATTTCAGGTTTAAAGGTAACCGCCAGTTCCTTTTGGTTGGCCGGCGCTGCATAAGGATTGACGCCTTCTTTAACTTTCAGACCATGGGCTTCTGCCAAATCCTTTAACAAATCTTCAAAATCCAGGATAGGTTTCGGACGATCCATCGATCCATAAACGCCATGTTGTTTTTCTTGGTCAAATACTGTGAGGGTGGCAGAAGGCGCGTCAGCGATCTGGGATTCAATGCGGTCAGGATATTGCCACAAATTAACGGCTTGAAGTGCATGTTTGAGTTTAACAAGTTCATTTTTGGTCAGTTCTACACTATCTTTTCCAGGTTTAACCACATACCTGATTCCTTCATAAGCTACCAATCCATCGGTATAAAAAATCAATTTGTAGGAAGGGCAAAATCCACGGCAGCCATATGTTTCCAATTGAACCATTGGTTGGCGCACGGTGGTTTCTTTTTTGGAACATTTACCTGAAGTAACCATCAAAGAGGAGAGCAGGATGAACATCAAGGTTTTCATCGAACTTAATTTTTAATAGTGAATTACCCGCGGATTGCTTGATCGAGGTCGGCAATAATATCGTCGGCGTGTTCTATTCCGACAGAAACCCTAATCAATCCATCGGTGATTCCATTTTGCAACCGGGTTTCCTTTGGAACAGCAAGATGCGAAGACGAAGCAGGATGCAAAATAAGCGTATCCACATCGCCGAGTGTGGGCGCCAGCACGCAAAACCGTATTCGATTCATACATGCGATTCCTGCCTCCATACCACCTTTTAATTCGAAACTCAACATCCCTCCGAAACCGCCATGCATTTGCTTTTTCGCCAGGGCATGATCAGGATGGGTTGTGAGCCCCGGATAATTCACCCTTTCTACCATTGGATGGTCGGATAAAAACCCGGCAATTTTCATGGCGTTGGAGCAGTGGCGTTCCATACGCACAGCCAGCGTTTTCATACCATTCGAAGTAAGCCAAGCTTCGAACGGGGAGCAATTGGTTCCTGCAAGTTTCATCGCCCGCCAAACGCCTTCCCGCATGAGTTTTAAATCAGTTCCGATTACCACGCCTGCCAGCGAATTGCCATGTCCATTGAGGTATTTAGTGGTGGAGTGTACCACAAAGTCTACGCCGAGCAGCAAGGGTTGTTGCAGCAAAGGCGTGGCAAAAGTGTTATCAATCGAGCAATAAGCATGGTATTGGTGTGCAAGTTTTGCCAAAGCTGCGATATCCACACAGGCCAGGGTCGGATTAGCCGGCGTTTCGCAATACAACATGCGGATATTGCTTTGTTCGCTCAACAGTCTTTCAGTTTCTTCGAGGTTTCGCAGGTCGGTAAAAATGGTTTCAATGCCAAATTGCCCCATCACACCTTTAAGCAATTCCGTGGTGCCACCATACAGATTGCCTTGAGTGAGCACCTTGTCACCGGCTTTTAATATTCCGAGGAAAAGAGTAGATATGGCCGACATGCCGCTGCTGGTCATCACAGCGAATGCCGGTTGCTCGCTGCCGAACATTTCAAGATCGGCAATTTTCGCAGCAACGGTATCAACTGTTGGGTTGGCATACCTGCTGTAAGCATGTCCGCTTTCAATGTTTTTGAAAATATCGATGCCTTGATCTATGTCTTCAAAGACAAATGAAGAAGTGGCATAGATTGGCAAAATATGCGGCGCGGTGGTTCGATTTTCCTTTTTTTCCCGAACGGTTAATGAATCGATTTTCATAACGGTAGCACTTTGTGAACATAAAAAGATTAATCACCAGGCCAGAAGTGTTCGCATGCTTTACGCAGAAACTCTCCTTTTTTAGCTTTTGATGAAAGAAACAGGGATGCCCGGCAACCTACTTCATAAGGGCAATCGCGCAGTATCATGTCCGGTTTATCATCGCGGTCCAAATCGCCGAACCAAAGTATGTCGATGGACGGATTAATGGCATCATTTTCCGGTTTCACCCATTTTGTCAAATCCTGCTGTGCGGGAGGTTCAGTAGAATAATCGAACAAAAATAGTTTGTAATCCTTGACGGTCACATAAGTGCCTTCCAAAGCTGCGCACCCCACCGCAGCCAATCCGTATGCAGGTTTGACCAGGGTGTCATTCAAATCGTTGCCCGGATAAATCGACATCTGGTTGCCAGGGCCTAATGATTTAGACATATAATATCCATCCATATCCAGGCTTCCCAGAGAGCCACAATAGCCTGCCGGCAAGGGTGTCACACTGGCGATGAGGAACTTGCTGCTTTCTGTTTGATTGGTTTTGAGTGTTGTTATGTTCGTACCAAAAAACTCATTGTATGATTCAACAGGTTTGACGGTCACTTTGCGTAATTCATCGGCGAACGAATCGCGCGCATAAACGCCATACCAATAAACGGGTGGCAAATTGAGGTTTTCGAATAATTGATCATACTCGAAGTATATCCCAATGGTACCAGTTATATATGCGCCAAAAACCCATCCGGTTTTGCCGTCATAACGTACTTTAAACCAAGGGGCGTAGGGCGATTCCGGGTCGGTCGTATCTGCCTGAACATATTCACCGTTGTTCCAGGTTTCAATTACCTGAACAACACCGCCCTGGGGAATAGAAATAATTTTTTTGGCATTTTTATCAGGCGATTCCCTGAGGTTCAATGAAGTTGACGATACTACCATTTCATCCGGGAAATATGGTGTGGATTGCGCCATGATGCCGACAGCCACCAACATTAACTGGAATAAAATGCAGATTTGTTTTTTCATGATTACTATACATTTTAAATATGCGCGCTAAGGTATACCATCATTTTACTGTATGATGAGGAAGGAAGGATGAAAAATTTATAAATAAAATCCGGGCGACAATTTTTCAGATATTGCAGCATCATTTGAATTCATTTTATGAGCATATTAATTGCCGGTTTTGTACTCAGTTTATTGGGCTCTTTGCCTCCCGGATTGATCAGTTTGACGGTATCGTATACTGCCATTGGTATGGGTGTGTTGGCTGCAACCATGGTTGCCGCAGGCGCAGCGTTTGCTGAATTTTTCCAGGCATGGTTGGCTGTCGTGCTTTCAGATTGGTTTTTGAGTAACCCTGGCGTATCAGCTGTATTTGAGTGGGTTGCTGTGGTGGTATTCTCGGTTTTAGCAATTTTTATGCTCTTTTTTGCCCAACCACCCAAAAAACCTGGTGAAATCAAAATGGCAAATTGGCCGGTGTATTTTCTTCGCGGCGTTTTGATCAGCGCATTCAATCTCCTGGCTGTCCCCTATTGGTTCACTTACTGCGGATGGCTTCGCGTTGAAGGAATTTGGCAAGAGGGATTAACATGTACCCTGGTATTTTCTCTTGGAGTCAGTCTCGGAACCATGTTTGCCATGGGTATTTATATTTGGTTGAGTACCTTGATCGTATCAAGGGCGCATCAGGTTGCCAGGTATGCAAATCGTCTGATCGGGTTAATTTTTGTTTTTTTAGCTCTAAAAACCTTGATCAATCTTTTGTCTTGAGCCGCTCCTGCATTTGTTCAAACTGCTCTGGCGTATTTACATTGGTTAAAACCTGAGGATTTGGAGCATCCAGTAATTTGCATGAATTATTGATCAATACTTTTCTAGGGCAGGAAATTCCTTGTGCTAAAAAGGAAAGCAATATTGGATAACTCTTTGGTTCCCAAATAGTTGCCAGAGGCTCAGGAAAGCCCTCCTCTGAGTTTCTAAATGCCGTTGCGATTTGTTGCGGGGCTCTGTGCACTATCAGTGCCCTTACGGTAGCCTCATCGAACATAGGTAAATCACAAGCAAGCACCAGCCATGCCCGGTCGGGATTAGTCCGGAATGCCGAAAGAATCGCTCCAAATGGACCCAGGTCGAGGAAACTATCCGCGATTTGGGGCAAGTTGGTTGTTTCTATTTGATCCGGACGGCAAGACACAAATGTTTCTGCACAAAACTGATTCAGCAAATTCCATACATAATCTCGTTGAGGAATCCCGTGCCACTGTATGTTTCCTTTATCCTGCCCCATCCGGAGGCTTTTACCGCCTGCCAACACCAAACCATTTAATTGAGGAATCGCAGTTTGGAGTTCATTTTCAAAGAATTGTAAGATCCCTGTCTGGTCGTTTAAAGACAGTACCGGAATATCCTTCCAGAGCGGAACCTGTTCTTTTATAAAATCGAACAGGGGCGTTTCGCGATCTTTCATCAGAAAAAGACGAACATCCGTCAATTGCCCCAAACGTTTATGTAAAGAAGCCTCCTTGTCAGAATCAATAACTACGATTTGCTTTACAGCAGGATGATGGTTTCCATTGGCTACCACCAGATCTGTTTCGTTAAAATACTGCCTGAACTTGAATTGATTCCACGGAGTGGAAGAGACCTGCTGTTGAGCTTGAATATAATCCGTGTATTCAAAAGTTGCGCCGGCTTGTAACATTTCCGAACCGATTTCACCTTGATGACTTGCATCCAGGTAAGCGCAAGAAAACCGACTTGAAAAGTGTTGGAATATTTGTTTGGCTAAAGATTGAATTTGGGTACAGGTAGTGCCCAGAATTGCCCATTCATTGCGGCCATACATACCAAGGGATGGTCGGGTGAGTTTGGGATGTTTATGATGTTCTTTTGAAATCACGTTTTCCCCCTGATTTTGCCATGAGTTTAGTTTCGCGGATGATGATATCGTGGGAAACCGCCTTGCACATATCGTAGATCGTAAGTGCTGCGATGCTGGCTCCTATCAACGCTTCCATTTCCACACCCGTCCGAGCAAAAGCGGTTGCCGTACAATTAATTATAACATTTTGATTTTCATCGAATTGTATTTCCAGGTGGCAATGATCCAATCCAATCGGATGGCACAAAGGAATTAAATCGCCTGTTTTTTTAGCTGCCATTAATCCGGCTAAAATCGCCGTTTGAAATACATCTCCTTTGTCGGACTGCAAGTTTTCACCATCACTCAACAATTGGATTACTTCCAGCGGCAACTGAACGATACTTCTGGCAGTTGCTTTACGAAGGGTAGCCGGCTTATGTGCCACATCGACCATTTCCGCGCGCCCATCTTCATTGATATGCGATAGCTTTGACATTTCAACCTGATCAAATTGAATCAATTACCTGAGTAATCAATCCAAAAATTTCATCGATACCACCGATCCCGTTGATGCTGTGGCTTTTTCCTTGCCGGTCGTAATAATCAAATACCGGGGTGGTTTCGTTTTTGTAAACTTGAATTCTGTTGCGAATAATCGTTTCGTCGTTATCGTCGGGCCTGCCTGAAGTTGCGCCTCTTTTTTTAATACGTTGAACGATTTCTTCGTCATCCACTTGAAGCGCAATGAGTGCATTAATGGAAGCATTCTTTTCCGCGAGTAAAGCATCCAACGCTTGGGCCTGATTGATTGTTCTTGGAAATCCGTCAAAAATAAAACCTTTTGAATCAGGATGTGATTCCACTTTATTCTTCAGCATTCCGATGGTCACGCTATCCGGCACCAATTCGCCCTTTGCCATGTAGGCCTTTGCTTGTTGGCCAAGTGGGGTGTCATTTCCCATTTCATATCGAAACAGATCGCCGGTACTGATGTGTACCAAGCCATATTTCTCAATCATTTTAGCTGCCTGGGTGCCCTTACCCGAGCCAGGAGGGCCAAAAAGTATCAAATTTGTCATACTTATCAATTTACAAAGTGCTCCATGAGCGGTAGAAATTTCTGCAAAATATTATCGCAAAGTTAGAACGGTATATTTTTTTGTAAAATAAATCAGTTGTGTTTTTAAAAACAGTATATACCTTCCAATAAAGCGATCATTTCAATATATAATTCCAAAAATGCCCCATAGTAGAAATATTTTTCGGAAAGTATCAACTCAGAAATTGTCAAGGCGGTATCGTTCACCATACAGCTGAATCCATTTCAATAGTTTGATTACATCGTCCAGGTGAAAAAGCTCTGTTCCTTTGTTCATCGTAGCGGCGGAACCGCAAGCTACCCCCCACTCCACAATTTCCTTTGGTGCTTTTTGTTGGCTCAATGCCCACACCATACCGGCAACCATACTATCCCCTGCACCCACTGTTGATTGTTTCTTCACCAGTGGCGCCGGAATATGTTTTACTTCATTTTTTGTGACCAGCATCGCGCCTTGTGCGCCGAGAGAAACAATGACCATTTCACATTTCCCTTGATGAATAATTGACAATGCAGCATCATCCACATCATTGGTTTCAAGCTTATCGACGCCTACCAATGCACTCAATTCATTAAGGTTAGGTTTGAGCAAAAAAAGGCCTTCATCAGCGGCCGCCTGTAATGGTTCTCCTGAGGTATCGAGTATAAATCTGGCATTGATTTTTTTAGCAAACGCAGCCACTTTTTCATAATAAACAGCTGGCAGCCCCGGTGGCAGGCTGCCACTTGCAACCAAATAAGCCGGTTGTATTTGTTCAATCACCTCCAAGCAGCGATCTGCATCTGCTTCCGACAATTCTACACCAGGTAGCGTAAACCGGTATTGCTGATTGGTACTCGATTCTGTAACCGATAAGTTTTCACGTGTGTCGCCTTTCACCTCCAACACAGCAGTTTCAATTCCTGCTTGCTCCAAAATCTGGCCAATCATTAATCCGTTATACCCACCTGCCGGATATACAGCGGTACTGGCTCCTCCTAACGTTTTTATGCCTTTAGAAACATTTATTCCTCCTCCTCCGGCGTCTATCCGCATAGCTGAGCACCTGAGTTTTTGTTCAGGTATCAATTTTGCCGTCTCCGTGCTTTTATCAAGCGCCGGATTTAATGTCAGGGTTACAATCTTCAACTTGTTTGTTTTATAACCACAAAGAAACAATTGTTTTGCCTGGTTAAACAACTCTTGCAAGCATTTCTACCTTTGTGGTGCATTCAGTTAACCATAACCTTTACTCATCTTGAATATGGCAGGCTATTTTATGAACAAACGGGTTTGGATTACCGGAGCTTCTTCCGGCATTGGTGAAGCGCTCGCTTATTCGTTCGCAGAGCAAGGGGCCCACCTGATTCTTTCAGCCAGAAATGAACCTGAACTTTTCAGGGTCGCCGGCAAATGTAAAGAACTTGGATCAGGCATCACGACCATACAAACGCTGGACCTTTCCAATCATTCCAGCATCTCTGGAATTGTTCAATCTGTTTTGAGTAAAGTTGGCAAAGTAGACATCTTGATCAACAATGGCGGTGTTTCTCAAAGATCACTGGTTAAAGACACGAGCCTTGAGGTCGATAAAAAACTGATGGATGTCAATTATTTTGGAACAATTGCGCTGACTAAAGCTTTACTCCCCAGCATGTTAACCCACCATTTAGGGCATATCGTTACAATTACGAGCTTAACCGGGAAATTTGGAACGCCCTATCGTTCATCATATGCCGCGTCCAAACACGCTTTGCATGGCTTTTTCGACAGCCTTAGAGCTGAACTGGGCGACACCGCCGTAAAAGTCACTTTGGTTTGCCCTGGATTTATCCGAACCAATGTAAGTAAAAATGCGCTTACTGGAAGTGGCGAAAAACTTGGAACTATGGATGATGCCACCGATAAAGGCATGCCACCAGAAAGGCTTGCCCGAAAAATACTCCAGGCGATAGAAAAAGGTAAAGAAGAGGTATATTTTGGAGGAAAGGAGGTTTTAGGCGTTTACCTAAAAAGATTTTTCCCACGTTATTTTTCCTCTTTGTTGAAAAAAGCAAAAGTCAGATAATGAACTAAAGTGTGACTATTGTGATTTTAATGCTTGCAAATATTTGATTTCCAAATAATTATGAGATCAATGTATTAACAACCACTTTGCGTTGACTATAATTAATGTACCCTGGTTGTCGCAAGCAATTTTTTAATACTATACCTGCCGCTACCTTTCCCGATTAACATCAACAAGCCGCCTATAATTGCAATATTTTTCATAAACAAGATACTTTGCTCCCTTAATTCCACCCTGTTGGTACATGTCCAAAAGTCATGTACCAAGAAGGTTACAGGTACCCAATACATTAATAACATGATCGCGCCTAAAGATGATCTGTACCCAAACAAAACCATTAGTCCGCCCATCATCAAGAGAAAAATAGCACAATACAGTAGAAAATCCTGATTCCAGTTTAACCCATGAAGGGTCATCGTTTCTTTGGTCTTATCTATAAATAAAATGGAATCAATGGCTTCAAATATGAAAATCGTTGCTAAAAATATTCTGCCTATCAAGTCTGTAACATCACGCATTTGAATGTATTTGAATCGTAATCCTTTTTATACCGGCGAAGATAGATAATTATTTGATCGATTGATTCGATTATTCGATTGATCCGATTGATCCGATTATTAATTAACTCAATCGTCCCAATCGAATAATCGAATCAATCGAAACAATCGAATAAATAAAAAAAGCCCCCCTCCTACTTTAGGAGAGAGGCCATCCCAAAAACCGATTTTAAAGTATGTTTAAAATCGATACCTGGTCTATTTTTTCACCGGCTGGCTTTTTCTCTTTTGATCGAGTGGCTCGCGCGCCTGTGTA
>JAEUUR010000611.1 GCA_016787465.1 Saprospiraceae bacterium
ACTATGAGTCTTTGGGAGAGCACTCAAGTCTGTTCGTGGCCAATAAACTGGCTTATTTTCTTCAAAGGCTGGGAGAAAAAAGTATGAGCAAACTCAAGTTTGAAGCCCATCACTATGGTCCTTATGCAGTGCAGGTCGAGCATTTATTGCATAATGTTAACGGAAAATACTTGAAAGGTTTGGAACAGATGAATGCCAAAGCATTTGAACCGCTTGAATTACAATACGACAAATTGCAGGAAGTGAGCGAGTATGTGAGAAAAGAATTGACGGCAGAACAACGCACCCGGCTCTCCAATTTGATAAAATTGATAGACGGATTTCAATCAGCGCTTTCGCTGGAAATATTGGCAACAGTTGATTTTGTAAAAAAAGATAAGCCGGGAATAACACAGGAAGACATCATAAGTTCGATTCGCAATTGGTCGGATAGAAAGCGAAAATTATTTCAGGAAAAATACATACAAATAGCAGTCAATCATTTGCAGGAATATAGCAGCCGATTTGAAATATTTTAATCCATGTCCTTCAACGAACAAAACACCGTCGAGCATTTCATCATTCACCAACTCACCGGCGTGAACCTGAATGCCGTGCAAGGCAATCAGGTAAAAGAAGATGCCTTAGCTTATGGCGATGGCGCAACATGGAAATACGTACAAGCCGATCTGCTGCCGCGGGATATTACCGAGGTGTTTGTTGAAAAGGAATTGAAAGAGAGCCTTATCCGCCTAAATCCCGCCATTGCCGCCCAACCTGATCGCGCCGAAGAAGTCATTCATAAACTCAGGGCCATCCTCATTACTGTAAACAACGTGGGTTTGGTGCGTGCCAACGAAGAATTTGCCCGCTGGCTTCGCAATGAAGTAACGATGCCCATCGGCAAAAACAACGAACATGTAGTCATTCGATTGATTGACTTTGAAGACATAAAAAACAACCGTTTTGTGCTGTGCAACCAATTCAAGTTGCGAGCGAGGGAGGTTAAAATTCCGGATATTGTGTTGTTCGTCAACGGGATACCATTGGTGGTGGGCGAAGCCAAAACCCCAGTGCGCCCTGCCGTAACCTGGTTTGACGGCGCCCACGACATCAACGTCGTGTATGAAAATGCCATTCCGCAGTTGTTTGTACCCAATGTATTTTCATTCGCCACCGAAGGGAAAGAACTGTTTATCGGCGGCGTGCGCACCCCCCTGGAGTTTTGGGCGCCCTGGCGAATTGAACATAACAAAGACGAATTGAGTCATGTTATCGGTTTGCAGGATGTGGCCAAACAATTGACCCATTTGCTGAAACCATCCACACTGCTGGATATTTTGCAGTATTATACTGTTTACGCCACCAACAGCAAGAAGAAAAAAATAAAAGTAGTTTGTCGCTATCAACAATACGAAGGCGCCAACGCCATTGTGCAACGGGTAAAAGAAGGACGCATCAAAAAAGGATTGATTTGGCATTTTCAGGGTTCGGGAAAATCCTTGCTGATGCTCTTTGCGGCGCAGAAATTGCGGAAACAGCAGGACTTACACAATCCAACTGTAATGATCGTGGTGGACCGGGTAGATTTGGATACACAAATCACCGCCACCTTCAACACCGCCGAAGTGCCTAACATGATGACCACCGACAGCATCAAGGAACTCCACAAACTGTTGGAACAGGATACCCGGAAAATCATCATCACGATGGTGCACAAGTTCAAAGAGGCATATCCTGACATGAACAAGCGGGAAAATATCATTGTGATGGTAGATGAAGCACACCGGACGCAGGAAGGCGATTTAGGGCGCAAAATGCGAAATGCCTTACCCAATGCTTTTCTTTTCGGATTAACCGGAACCCCCATCAACAAAGCCGATAAAAATACCTTTTGGGCTTTCGGCGCTGATGAAGATACAGAAGGCTACATGAGCCGCTATACCTTTCAGGACAGCATCAGAGATAAAGCCACCTTGCCTTTGCACTTTGAGCCACGCCTGCCCAATTACCATATTGACAAAGAAGGTTTGGATGTGGCGTTCAAAGAAATGGCCAACGATCTGACAGAGGAGGACCGAAATAAATTGAGTCAGAAAGCGGCAAACATGGCGGTATTTTTGAAATCCCCTGAACGGGTCAGCACCATTGTAGCCGACATTGTAGAGCATTTTAAAGCCCATGTAGACCCCGAAGGATTAAAGGCGATGATTGTAACGCCCGACCGCTACGCGTGCATTCAATATAAAGAAGAATTAGACAAACTTATAAGCCCCGAAGCCAGCGAGGTCGTTATCAGCTCATCTGCCAACGATGATTTTGATTTCAAACAAAAGTGGGCGATGGACAAAGACAAGCAGGAAAAAGTAGTAGAGAAATACAATGATGTCGATAGTCCACTGAAATTCCTGATTGTAACTG